>CALYSG010000012.1 GCA_945485605.1 uncultured Clostridia bacterium | reverse complement strand
ACAGAGACGATATCCGGGCTTCACGATTTCGGCATCCGCGCTTTGCAGGGCTACGGAATGGCAGAGTCCGCTGCTCTCATATCGGTAAATCGCCGCGACCTTCACGAATACTCCTCTGTCGGGCTTCAGACCCCGGACAGCCTTATCGATATATACAATATTCAGGACGACGGCATCGGAGAGATAAGATACCGCGGTGAAAACATCATGAAGGGATACTTCGGCGACCCGGAGGCAACCGAATCGGTAATTACCGGCGGTTGGCTCTATACCGGAGACATGGGATACTTTGACCGCCGCGGATTCCTCCATATTGTAGGCAGAAAAAGCAACATCATTACGACCAAAAAGGGCAAACAGATCTTTCCCGAAGAGCTTGAGGCAGCGTTATGCCGCAATCCCTTCGTAAAAAGCGCCGTGGTCGTCGGGATCCCGAATAAGGAAAACGACGATTACGATATCGTAGCCGTGATATACCCCGATATGAAAAATCTTTCGGAGGTATACCGCGAATATCTTACCGACGAGCATGTCTCTGCGGAGCTTACCTACGCCGTCAGAGAAGCTAACCGTGACCGCGACAGCGCGCGCCGTATAGGCAGACTTATCATAAGAAACGAGGACTTTCTTATGAACGAAGACGGCAAGATCCTCCGCGCAGGAGTTGCAGAGGAAGCCTCGCACCTTACCGGCAAGAATGTCTGACGCTGAAAAACGTACGAAAGGAGGTAATACAAAGCTGAAACACCCGCCGAAAGGCAAAAGAAGTACAACAAAAAATCGCGGAATGATCCGCAGTAATAAAGAAATCTGGGAAGAAACTATGAAATATATTACTTTTACCGTACCGTGTTACAATTCAGCGGCATATATGCACAAATGCATTGATTCCCTTCTCACGATCGGACGCGACGCCGAGATCATAATAGTTGACGACGGTTCGAGCGACAATACGGGCATAATAGCAGACGGCTATGCCGAAAAATATCCCAATATCGTAAGAGTCATACACAAGGAAAACGGCGGTCACGGCTCGGGAGTCAACGCCGGACTGGAAGCCGCAAAGGGGCTCTACTTCAAGGTCGTAGACTCCGACGACTGGCTGAATGAAAAATCTCTCAAAAAGCTCCTCAACACAATAAAGCTCCATTACGCCGCCGGTATGAATGCCGATCTGTACTTTTCAAACTACGTCTATGAGCATGTCGAGGACAATACAAGCTACTCAGTAGACTACAAAAATGTTTTTCCGCAGAAAAAGTTCTTCACCTGGAAGGATACGGGTAGTTTCCGCCCATCTCAGTACATTACCATGCACGCCATGCTCTATAAGACCGAAATACTCAGAAAAAGCGGTCTGAAGCTCCCTCTTCATACGTTCTACGTCGACAATATCTTCATTTTTCATCCCCTGCCCTACGTTGAGACTATGTTCTACCTGAACACCGACCTTTACAGATATTTTATCGGACGTTCGGATCAGTCTGTCAATCAGGAAATAATCATCAAGCGCATAGATCAGCAGATATTCGTCACGAAATGGGTAGCAGAGGACTACCTTAAGCTCCAGCCCATGATAAAGAGCCGCAAGCTGAAAAAGTATATGCTCAGTCACATCTCTATCCTTGTCACGATCTGCTCGGTATTCCTGACCCTCAAAGGTACCCCCGACGCGCTGATAAAGAAACGTCAGCTCTGGGACTACTTCAAGCACCTTGACAAGAAGCTGTACAATAAGATAGTTTACAGCTCGGTTGCCGGGCTTACCAATATACCCGGCAAGGGCGGTCGCTTCCTCGTCAAGAACGGGTACAAGATCACCCGAAAGATATTCAAGTACAACTGAAAACCCGAAAAGAATAAAACAAGGATCTCCCGCCCGGTTTACCGGATAAAGGAGATCCTTTTACTGTTATTTTTATGTATTATCCGAGCCTTTTCTTTAAGACAAAAGCGATGCCGGCGCCACACGTCAAAGTCAGCAGAAGTGACTGTGCTGCAGAGAAGCCTCCGCATCCGCTGTCGTTCATGTCACCGTCCGGGTCTGCGGTCGCGACCACCTGAATGTCGCTGTCGGACGGATCCTTTCTGACCGTATCGCTTGCAGTAGCGGTGATCGGGATCGCCTCATACACTGCCGTGTATTTTCTGTTCATGATGGCTTCATCGTCGAACCAGAGATCCCATTCCTTGAAACTGTAATCAAACTCGCCGTCTGACGGACGAGTCGGATGCTCGGCTTCCTTCACATTATCACCATAGTTATACACCGTTTTCTCAAGAAGCTTACCGTCATAATCATAAAATTCGACGGTTATTTTTTTCTTTTCAAAAACCGCAAAAAGTGTAAGGTCGCCGTCGAGCGTAAGCTTCCCTCCCGGCGCGTATTCCGCCTTTACGGCATCCTTCGTCTTTGACCATCCGAGGAATATCATACCGCGGATCACGGGAGCCTTCGTAGGAAGCACGACTGTTTCACCCGGCAAAATACTTATCGGATCGACCGACGTGTCGGATTCTCCGCAATCAAAGTTTACGGTGTACCTCACCTTTCCCGAAGGCTGAACATAAGTCAGATATACCCATCCGCTCTTTCCGCCGTATTCGGTTTTGCCCCAGTCGCCTGAAGCCTCGGTTATGTATAGATCTTCACCGTTCGGGACTCCCGTTATTACAGATGACGAGGTCGTTGCCGCCGAACGCATATTGAGCGAGGTAGCCGTGACCGTATAGTATCCCGGCTCTATGTATCCGTTTGCGTGAGGATAATCCGAATAGTCACCCTTCACGCCCGTATAGGCAGGCTCGGCATAGCCCACTATGTAAGTATTCGTTTTTGCATACGAACGGTAATTGACGAGACCGCGGGAAGTGTTGCCCTCTATGGTATAGACATTATTACTGTCAATACCGACGACAATACCTATATGCGAGGCATGCCGTCTGTCGGCTCCGGCAGTCAGATAAAATATAAGGTCTCCGGCAACAGGTTCGTATCCCGATGCGCGAGTGTGATATCGTGATTTCGAAATATAATCGTCAACGAATTTATCGCAGCTGACCGAGTTCATCACAACAGAGGTCGGGATCTTCGCCTGCCTCGCACACCAAGTTACAAACGAGGCGCACCAGTAGTAACTGTATGTATCGTTATTGCTGTATGTATTCCTGTTTCCGTAGTTATACTCTACATAATTGTTCGTTCCGCCCCAGTTGTCACCTCCGAAGTCAGCCTTGCTGTTGCCCTCGTGATATCCGAGCTGCGATATCGCAACATTGAGTATATCGCGGCGCTGATCTCCCGTAAGCTCTACCGCGCAGAGCCTCTCGTAAAATCGGCTGCTCTTGTATACATCCGTCACATCGGTCGAAGGTGAGAGCGCCGACACGCACAGAGGCAAGAGCGGGATTAAAAGTATCAGTGCCGCAGCTATACAGAGAATTCTCTTTTTCATAATTATTTTCCCTGCGCTTTCGGTCCCGAAAGCTTCCTTTCTTTGTGAAATTACTGCGGTTTTTCATGAAAAATCGTTCCGTTCGGCAGCGAATGCCTCGAAACACGGTTTGAAAGATCTATATTCAAACCTTCGCCTCCCTGCCTTAATTATAACAATTTTTCCGTCGTTTGTAAACCACCCTGCCGATATTGGTGGAAATTACCTGCCGAGGAAGAAGTCGAGCGCCCCCGGGAGCCAAGCGTCCCAAAGTCTCCATTCGTGCTCGCCCGGACACTCGTCGTAACGGTAATCAAAGCCCTTATCCTTTATATATTCCCGAAACTCTTTGTTTTGCCCGTAGAGGTAGTCCTCTGTCCCGCATAGCTGGAGCAGGCGCGGGCGCGGCAGGTCGCTCTTAAGAAGCTTGTCGGCAAGGAAGAAAAGGTTGTCATGATTGGGAGCTGCGGTCACTCCGGGGCCGTAAATAAGACGTGTCAGCTCCGCCCTGTCGGGATCGCAGACATATTTGTGCGCGCAGAGACACCCCGACATACTGCAAGCGGCAGAATACACCTTCGGATTTCTGAGTGCTATCTTGAATGCTCCGTAGCCACCCATGGAAAGCCCCGCCGTAAAGGTCGCCTCCCTCTTTTCGCTGAGTCGGAACAGCTTATGCGAGTGCGCGAAGACCTCCTCTGTGATATATGTATAGGAAGCCTCTCCGTACGCCATATCGGTATAGAAGCTGTTTCCGGCGTCGGGCATGATGAGGGCTATCGAGCGGTCGTTAGCATATCTTTCGCATCTTGAATTTCTCACCCAAGAGGACTGGTCGCCGCTGAAGCCGTGAAGAAGATAAACCACCGGTATATCCTCGGTGACCTTATCGGGTATGACTGCCAGATATGTTGAGTCAGAGTGAAGTACGGATGACTTGAATGTACATGTTAAAAGCGCCATATATTTTATCCCTTTCTTTTTCTCATTTTTCTTTCATTATACAGCTTTAGGGGACAAGTGTCAAGAAAAATACATTATAAAACTTTTTTGCTCTTGTAAAATCGGGAAATAACTGCTATAATATTATATTATTACAGAAAGAAGGAGTGCCGGGATGGATACATTAATAAAAAACGCCGTGATATGTGACACCGAAAGCATGACTCTCCGAAAAGGCGAAACAGCTTTTTGCAACGGGATCATCGTCGACAGCCGCGACAGCAACGCCGAATGTGTTATCGATGCGGAAGGTGCCTTCGTCATTCCGGGCTTTGTTGATGTCCATACCCACGGTCGCGCAGGATACGACTTCTGCTCGTCGGACGAAGAAGGTATGCGTATCGCCGCAAAAAGCTACCTTGCGACCGGCACGACCACGGTAATGCCTACCCTCGCCTCGGCACCGTATGATGGGCTTCTCACCGCCGCCGACAGGATAAATTCGGTAAGAGCCGACACGGGCGGTGCGCGTTTTGCCGGGATCCACCTTGAGGGCAGGTATCTTAACCCCGATTTTTGCGGAGCACACAGAAAAGAGCTTCTCGCGCCTTTCAGCATCGGAGAGCTCGAAGAGCTGGTATTCCGAATGTGCCTTCCCTGCCATATAACGGCAGCACTCGAGCTTGACGGAGGCAAGGAATTCGCAAAGAAAGCAAAAACACTCGGCGCGACGCTCGGGCTCGGACATACGGGTGCGACATTCGAAGAGGCTTTCGACATTTATAAAAAGTACGGAATAAGCTTCACACATCTGTTCAATGCAATGCCGCAAATACACCACCGATCGGGCGGCGCGGCGGTCGCGGGGCTCGAATCGGGAGCCTTCTGCGAGCTTATCTGCGACGGTATGCACATATCTGACGAAATGGTCAAGCTCGCCTATACCTGCCTTTCCCCGGAACGGCTCGTCCTCATCACCGACTCGATGGAGGCGGCAGGCTGTCCCGACGGCGACTACATGATCGCGGGTTCTCCCTGCAAGGTTAAAGAAGGTAAAGCTCTTACGGCGGAAGGAAAGCTCGCCGGAAGCACACTCGACCTGAAAACGGCTGTCGAAAACCTTATGAGCTTCTGTGGAATCGGTCTTGCCGAAGCAGTAAGGTGCGCAACGCTGAATCCCGCGCGTGAGATCGGGATAGACAGCACCGTAGGCTCGCTCTCGCCCGGGAAATTCGCAGATGCTCTGATCGTCCGCGAAAACGGCGGAAAGCTCACGGTGGAAAAGATCTTCATAGGAGGCAGACTGGTATGAACACAATAAAGACAAGTCCTGTTGCAATCAAAAAGCGCAGACTCGGAAAACGTCTGAAATCCGCATCAAGGCTCGTAATCTCGGATCATGAGGCGAGGCTTATTCTCGTATTTGCTCTGATAATATGCGGTATCGCGGCGATAAGCACGCTGCTTGCATCATCGTCCGCGCTTTACGCGATCTCGGTCATTGCCGGTGATGCGATCTCCGAAACATGGGGCAGGCTTCTTGAATTATCGGTTATCCCGCTTATGTTCCTGATAGCCTCACCGCTCTGCCTCGGATACTACCGAATGACGATTAAAGCGGCTTACGGCGAAAGGATCTCGCTGAAAGAGGTTTTCAGATACTATTCGGGCTTCCGCCTTCTCTTAAAGAGCTGGCTCGTAAGCGCTGTCGCGGCGCTTCCGCTCCTCGTTGTCACATTATCGCTCGCGGTTATTATGACTGTTCCCGAAGGGATCATACTTAGTATAGTAAGTTTCATTGTAGTCCCTATTCTTGTGTTCGGTGCTTTCATCATTAACCTCATGACTATGCCGACGGTATACGCCTTTATTTGCTCGGATGACAAAGATCCGGTTAAGTGCCTTGCTGTCTCGGTCAAAAAGTCGGCAAGGGATACCTTCCGGATCCTCGGATTCAGACTCGGCTTCATTCCCCTTATACTTCTCTCGTTCTGCACGGTCGGAGTGCTGTTTCCCATTTATACAATACCTTATATGACGGTAACGGAGATTTACTTCTCCGAATACCTTCTCACCGGCAAATGCCGGAAACTCATATCGGAGGAAAAATAAAAATGAATAATGAAAAAGAAAAATTCTATATAACTACTGCAATAGCCTACGCCTCGAGAAAGCCGCACTTCGGCAACACATACGAGGTGATAATGACCGATGCGATCGCACGCTACAAGAGAGCGCGCGGCTATGATGTCTTCTTCTGCACAGGTACCGACGAGCACGGTCAGAAGATCGAAAACTACGCTAACGAATCGGGCGTAACGCCTCAGAAATACGTAGATAAGGTCACCGGCGAGGTCCGGGGCATCTGGGACAGAATGAATACGAGCTACGACTACTTCGTCCGCACGACAGACGAAAATCACGTAAAGGCGGTCGCGAAGATCTTCAAACGCTTCTTCGATCAGGGAGATATCTACAAGGGATCTTACGAAGGCTGGTACTGCACCCCCTGCGAGTCGTTCTTCACGGATACTCAGGTAGCAGACGGCAAGTGCCCCGACTGCGGAGCACCCGTGCAGAGAGCGAGCGAGGAGGCTTACTTTTTCAGAATGAATAAGTACGCCGACAGGCTTATGGATTATATTGAAAGCCACCCCGAATTCATCGAGCCCGAATCTCGCAAAAAGGAAATGATAAATAACTTCTTGAAGGTCGAAGGCGGACTTCAGGATCTTTGCGTCTCGCGAACTTCCTTCAAGTGGGGAGTACCGACCTTTGACGACCGTCATGTCGTCTACGTCTGGCTCGATGCGCTGACGAACTATATTACAGCGATCGGCTACGATCCGGACAAGTCATACGAGGAACAGTCTGATCTCTTCAAGAAAAACTGGCCCGCCGACGTTCACATCATAGGTAAGGACATTCTTCGCTTCCATACCATATATTGGCCTATCTTCCTTATGGCGCTCGGGCTCCCGATGCCGAAGAAGATATTCGGTCACCCGTGGTTCAATTTCGGCGCAGACAAGATGTCCAAATCAAAGGGGAACGTCATCTACGCCGACCGTCTTGCCGACCGATTCGGGGTCGACGGTGTAAGATACTATGCTCTTGCCGAAATGCCATACGGCTCCGACGGAAGCATTACCTACGAAAACGTCATAAACCGCTTTAATACCGACCTTGTCAACAATCTCGGAAACCTTGTCAAACGTACTCTCGATATGCAGAAAAAGTATTTTGAAAAGGTGATCCGGGAGCCCTCCTGCCCCGAACCGCTTGACGAGGAGCTTAAGGAAGCCTGCCGCGTTGCAACCGAAAAGGTCTGCGCTCTTATGGATCTCTATCACATAGCCGATGCGACCGGTGCTGTTATGACGCTCCTCAGCCGTGCGAACAAGTATATCGACGAGACTTCACCCTGGGTGCTTGCCAAAGACGAATCGAAAAGAGCGCGCCTCGGGACCGTTCTTTACAATCTGCTCGAGACAATAAGAGTCGCATCTGTCCTTCTCCTGCCCTTCATCCCCGCTACCTCTGCGGAAATATTATCTGAGCTTAATGCCACGTCAGAGCTTGACGCCCTTGCTCAGACTGCCGATGAACTCGGGCGAAAGAACGCCGGCTACCTGCTCTTTGACAAATTCTCCTCATTCGGACAGCTCGTCCCCGGAAACAGCGTAGGAGAATCAAAGGTACTCTTTGCCCGCCTTGATGAAAAAAAGGTGCTTGATGAGATCGCCGCCGAGCGTGAGGCCGAGGCCGCCGAAAATAAGTCTGACAAAGCTAAGGAAAAGCCCGAAGGCTGTGCACTCATCGGCATCGACGATTTTATGAGAATCGAGCTGAGGACCGCAAAGATCCTTGAGTGCGAAGCAGTTCCGAAAGCAAAAAAACTCCTTAAACTCAAGGTCGACCTCGGCTACGAGACCCGGCAGGTCGTCTCGGGCATAGCAAAATTCTACCGCCCCGATGATCTGATCGGGAAGAAGGTAATACTCGTATCAAACCTCCGCCCCGCGACGCTCTGCGGGATCGAGAGCAACGGAATGATCCTCGCGTCGGGTGAGGAACAGGTCAGAGTGGTCTTTCTCTCAGACGACACGCCTCTCGGAGAAAGGGTAAGATGAAATTCTTCGATACTCACGCGCATTACACCGACGCACGCTTCTCGGAAGAATTCCCCGGCGGTTCCGACGCTCTTCTGAAAGAAGTATTCGAATCGGGTGTGAAATATATAATCAACGCCGCGACGAACATAAAAAACTCAGCCGAGGTCATCGCACAGGCAAAAAAATATCCCGGCATGTTCGCCGCCGCGGGTATACACCCCGAGGATTGTCTGACTCTTCCCGACATTGATGCGGAAATCGACGCGCTCACTTCCCTGCTTGCAAACAAAGACGCAAACAAGGTGGTCGCCGTCGGAGAGATCGGGCTCGATTACTATTGGGATAAGGATCACAAGGAGCTTCAGACGGAGTACCTTGACCGCCAGCTCGGGCTTGCGGAAAGGTTTAAACTTCCCGCGGTTATTCACGACCGTGAGGCTCACGGAGATTGCTTTGAGACGATACTGCGCCACAAAAACGCTTTCGGAGTCCTTCACAGCTTCAGCGGAAGTCCGGAGCTTGCCCTTGAATATGTAAAGCGCGGATGGTATATCTCGTTCTCGGGCGTCGTCAGCTTTAAAAATGCCCGTAAAGTCAGGGAGGTAGCCGAAGCAGTACCGGAGGACATGATCCTCATCGAGACCGATTGTCCCTACCTTGCCCCCGAACCTAACCGAGGAAAGCTCAACCGCTCGGATTACCTCGTTTATACGCTTTCGGCACTCGCAGAGGCGAAGCATACCGATGCAGAGAGCCTCGGAAACACCGTTTTTGCCAATTCGCGAAGATTATTTGGTGTTTGACCTAAAAAAATAGAAAATAGCCCTTGCAATTTGTGCAATATTGTTGTATAATACTTTTTGTGGTTGCAAAAAAATTTATTATATAGATTCCCGAAAAACAGTACCACGGGACACAAGGAGGATTCTAAATGGCAAAAGTTCAATCCGATAAGATCAGAAATGTTGCTCTGCTCGGACACGGTGGAAGCGGCAAAACATCTCTCGCCGAGGCTATGCTTTACATAAGCGGCGGAACCGATCGCTTAGGTAAGACACCCGACGGAAACACAGTCTGTGACTACGACGCCGAGGAGCAGAAGCGCGGCTTCTCAATATCCACGGCTCTTGCTCCCGTTATGTGGAACGGGACAAAAATAAATGTTCTCGACACCCCCGGATTTCTCGACTTTGTCGGTGAAGTGTCTCAGGCACTGAGAGTCGCCGGTCTCGCCGTCATTACCGTCGATGCAAAGTCAGGTATGGAGGTCGGTACCGAACTCGCGTGGGACAACGCCACCGAGGCCGGTCTGCCGAAGGCATTCTTCATAAACAAATTTGACGATCCCGAAGCACGCTTCAAACGCGTTCTTACTCAGCTTCACGATAAGTACGGCTCCGCCGTCTGCCCCATAACCGTTCCTACGGTCGAAAACGGACAGGTCACCGGCTTCCTTGACCTTCTCGATATGAAGGATTACAGCTACGACAACAAGGGTAACTATACCACGAAGGATATCCCCGATGCCTTCAAGGCAGAGGCTGACGAATATCACAATATGCTTCTCGAGGCAGTAGCAGGCACCGACGAAGAGCTTATGATGAAGTACTTCGACGGAGAAGAGATCACACGTGAAGAAGCTGTCAAGGCTCTTCATGACGGCGTTGTCAGAAACGAGATCGTTCCCGTTTTCTGCGGCTCTGCCAGCAAGCTCTGGGGTGTACGTAACCTTCTCGATACGATAGTCGATACCTTCCCGCGCTTCACGGCAAGAGAGTATGAAAAAGGCGCCGACGGAGAAAAGATCAAGATCGAAGAAAACGGCGAGACCGCTATCTTCGTTTTCAAGACAGTCGCCGACCCGTTCGTCGGAAAGATGTCATTCTTCAAGGTCATGAACGGTACCCTCAAGCGCGATATGGTGCTTAAGAACACAACGACCGGTGCGCAGGAAAAGATGTCTCATATCTATGTGATGAAGGGCAAAACACAGACCGAAGTCGACGAGCTCGCCTGCGGTGATATCGGTATGATCGCAAAACTCGCAAACACAAACACCAACGATACCCTTACCTCGGGAGCGGAAATTTCGTACGCTCCGACGGTATATCCGAAGCCTTTCATGGAAATGGCGATAACACCGCTTGCAAAGGGCGACGAGGACAAGATCTCGCAGGGTATCACCAAGCTGCTTGAAGAAGACCGCACCCTCAAATACGAAAATAACCCCGAGACCAAACAGATGGTAATTTCGGGTATTGGTGATATGCACCTTGACGTCGTCGTATCGAAGCTTAAGAACCGCTTCGGAACCTCCGTTAAGCTCGAGACCCCGAAGATCCCATACCGTGAAACGATCAAAAAATCGGTCGACGTCGAAGGCAAACACAAGAAGCAGTCGGGCGGTCACGGTCAGTACGGTCACGTAAAGATCAAGTTCGCTCCCGGCGAAGGCGACGGACTCACCTTCACCGAATCCGTATTCGGCGGAGCGGTTCCGAAAAACTTCTTCCCCGCCGTCGAGAAGGGTCTGCTTGAGGCTATGCAGTGCGGTGTCGCGGGATACCCGATGGTCGGACTTGCCGCAAACCTCTATGACGGTTCTTACCACCCGGTCGACTCGAACGAGCTCTCCTTCAAGGTCGCGGCTTCCCTTGCGTATAAGAAATGCCTTGAAACGGCGAACCCGATCCTCCTTGAGCCTGTCGGTGAAATGAAGGTTCTCGTTCCCGAGAGCATGGTCGGCGATGTTATGGGTGACCTCAATAAACGCCGCGCAAGAGTTATGGGTATGACTCCCTCCGAAACGAAGAAGGGCTATACAGTCGTTGAGGCTGAAGCTCCTAAGTCCGAGATCTTGGATTACCCGATCGCGCTCCGCGCTATGACGCAGGGCCGCGGCTCATACGATTACAAGTTCGTCCGCTATGAGGAAGTCCCGGCTTCGAACGCACAGAAGATAGTCGAAGCTTACAAGAAATCTCAGGAATAATAAGCACTTAATAACGAAAGCCCGCGGTATACGCGGGCTTTCGTTATTTTTTCTCCTCTATGAGACGGCTTACTGTAACAAAAGTGTATCCCTCATCAAGCAGACGCGGAATGATAATCTTCAGCGCCGCCACGGTGTTACAGCTTTTTGTGACATAATCGTGCATAAGAATAATGTCCCCGGATTTGACATTTTTCATAACGTTCTTAACGATAACCGAAGTAGGAGTCCCCGCCCAGTCGCGCGTGTCAACGCTCCATATTATTACGGAATATTCCCGGTCGGTCGACATGACCTTTACAGCGTCGTCGATCACACCCTCCGGCGGCCTGAAAAGCACGGGGCTCGTTCCCGTGACCTTCTTTATCGCCGTTTCACATTTCGAGACCTCTTTTTCAAGCTCTGCAAGACTTAGATTCTTAACATGCGGGTGCGTGTAGGTGTGATTCCCTATCTCATGTCCCTCCGCGATGACGCGCCTCGAGACCTCGGGATAGTGTTCGACGTTGCTCCCGACCTCAAAAAATGTCGCTTTTACACCGTAATGGGCAAGGATATCAAGTATCACAGGCGTATTTTTCGGGTGGGGACCATCATCAAAAGTCAAAGCAATCAGCTTCTTGTCGTTTTTGCAGCTGCCGTAAACACGGTAACCAGAGATCTCCGCCGAAGCAGGCAAAACAGAATAAAACAGGATCACGGACAGCATCAGAATACTTAGAATCCATATCTTTATCCTCATTGTCTGTCTCCCTCCCGTGAGAGCTGCTCAAGAGTTCGGAACGAGTATCCCTGCGCCTTCAGTTCACGGATCACATCACCGAGGATCGCGGCATTTGTCGCCGAGGTCGGATGAAGCAACATGATCTCACCGTTATGAATGTTCGATATGATCTTACGTTTAGCCGCCTCGGGCGACATCTGACGGCTGTTGTCCCAATCAGCGTATGCAAAGCTCCAAAAAACCGTCTTATATCCGAGTTCGGAAGCAAATTTAAGGTTCTCCTCACTGAATTTTCCCTCCGGCGGACGGTAGATCTTCTGCATGTCCTTGCCGACAGTCTTTCGGTAAAGCTCCGAAAGCTCCGTAAGCTCTGCCGAAAATGCGTCAATATCGTGTATCGCCGTCATATTCTTATGGTGCGCCGTATGATTGCATACGGCGTGTCCCTCATTTGCCATTCGCGCGACAAGCTCGGGATAAGCCTTTATAAGATGGATAAGAATAAAGAACGAGCCGCATACACCCTCGGCTTTCATAACATCAAGTATCTTTTCAACATTTCCGTTCTCATATCCGGCGTCAAAAGTCAGGTATATGACCTTCTCCGGCGCATCGTCCCCGTATCGCGGGTCAATATAATATCCGTCGTATTTTTCTATAAATCTCATCGACGGCTCACACGGAGGCTGCTTGTGGTCTGAATTTCTCATGCAGTACCAACCGTAAACCTTCGTCATGCCCTTATCTGCCGTCGCACTTACGGGTGCGGCAAGCGCACCGGAAACCATCGCCAGAGTCAGCAAAAAAATTATGATTTTTTTCATTGAGTCTTCCTCCTTCCGTATCACAAATATTTTTTCACCGCCAAAATCCCGATATACGGATAAAAAATATCCTTTATTCTCGTCTTTTTTCTGATAATGAATATAACCCCATCTTCACCTGTCATAGGGAAAAGTGTCAGATTTTGTTTTGTTACATAATATGTTATCGAAAGAGGCAATTAAAATGCCTCTTAATTCTGATAAGGAGGAAAAACCTATGGCAGATTGCAGATTTCCCATCGGCAATCAGACAAGAGACAATATCTGCATTGAGACAAACAGGATCCTTGATTCCTGCCGCGACCGCGACTGCTTTGAGAATGTTCGCGTCTACCTCACAGCTTGCGGAAACGAGCTTATCGCCCGTACGGGAATAGTCCGCGCCCGCTACGCCGAGATCCTCGGAACGTCGATAGGCGTCGATCCCATACAGTTCAACCGCGGGTTCTATTCTGTCTCGATAAGATATTATATCAAGCTCATATGCGAGGCTTGCGTAAATCCGGGCAATCCGCAGGAATTCGAAGGCATTGCCGTACTTGACAAGAACGTCGTGCTCTACGGAGGAGAAACCGGCGCCGCCGTATTCCGCAGTACACCCGGCGCGGGCTTCTGCGCACATACCGAGCTTTGCACCGGTGCGTCGAACGCTCCCGGAGCCGTTGTGGAAGCCGTCGATCCGATAGTGCTCGACCTGAAGGTCGTCGACATCTCATGTATCCCGTGCAAACCCTGTAAGCCCTGCAACCCCTGCGGTTGTAACTGCGGCTGCAGCGGGCATCCCGTCGGAACGGTCATGGAAATACCCAATGTCATCGCCGCGTCTCTTGCCGGCGATATAAACGATGGATGCGACCGCGTGCTTATCGCGACAGTCGGACTCTTTTCGATCGTAAGACTCGTACGCCCCGCGCAGTATATGATTAACGCGAGCGAATACTCGGTTCCGGACAAGGAATGCTTTGAACCGAAGGAAGCCGATCCCTGCGGTGTATTCCGCAATATGGCATTTCCGGTAAGCGAATTCGGTATAACTACAGTACCTGCTCCACCCCCCGGAGACAGACCTGCCAAGCGTTGCGGCTCGTAACCCACAAAAAAGGACCGGTGCACAAGCGCCGGTCCTGATTTTTATTATATTTTGCGAAGAACTATCTTTATGAAGTTCAGATATTTCCCCGCCCCGGCTTCCATCGATTTTCGGTCACCGATCGCGTACTCGTTATCCTGCTTCAACCAGTCTGCCCAGACCTCCTCGTTCGATTCCATTTCGCTCACCTCAAGGACCTCGGCACCGCGGCACGCAGAAACAGTCTTTAACCAATAATCACTGTCGTGCATATAGTCCATCTGCTCGGGCGTCCACGAAAGGAGCAGCTCGGGCGGAAGATTATCGTGACAGTCCTTCTTCATACCCGGAATTGCTATATAAATATATCCTCCCGATCTTAAGAAAGGCAACAACTTACCGTCAAGATAACTCTCATCACGTCCGAAATAATTGTATGAATCGGTGCTGACAACCGCATCGAAAAAGTTCTTATCAAACGGAAGATCCGTAGCGTCTGCCTTCACGGGAATTATCTGATCTTTATCAAGCCCCATGCTGTCGAAAAACTTTCGGTTTTCCTCGGGATCGCTCCAAAGATCGGCGGCATAAACACGGAAACCGTACTCCTTTGCAAGAAAGACCGAGGTAAGTCCCTGCCCGCTTCCGAGATCGCAAACCGTTGCACCCTTCGGGATTTTGTTGCCGAGAAGCAGCTCCTCTTCGAGCTTCACGGGGTTCGGTCCCATTATTTTTGACTGTAATTCTTCGGTATCATACTTTTTGCTTAAAACGTAATTCATATTGTACTCTCCTTTTTGAGTTCGTTGATCGTGCGGTCAATGCACGCAAATGCGGTATTCTTTATCTCGTTGCGACGGTCGGCGGCGGTGTGATCAAAAATGCCGTAGAACAGGAACATGGGTGCATATATCTGAGCGGCATACACTGCAGGATCTGAAAATCCCAGCGAACCGAGTATGTCCTCAACGTAAGAGGAAGGTCCCGAGCCGAGGTATTGACCGAAAAGCTCACCCATCTCCGGGCTCCTGTACTGCTCAAGAGTCAGCAAACGTCGAAAATCAGCAGCAAAATCATTTTCCGTCCAATAGATGAATTGCGCCTTCGCAAACACTGCGAGCGAATCAAGCGAGACGCTGCGATATTCGGCCGCGTTGCTTTCATCAAGATTTGATGTCGGAAGCCCAAAGCCCTCGGCTCCGGAGGCATCGTCGGCTTCCATCCGGCGAAGAATATGCTCGAAAATATCACGCTTGCTCTCATAATGGCGGTAAAGCGCCCCCTTGGTAATACCTATAACTCCGGCAATATCACTTACCGAGACAGCCTCGTATCCTGCACATGCGAAAAGCTTCAAAGCCTCTCTCATTATCTTTTCTTTTGTTTCTCCCATTATCCCACTCCCGAGTAAACGATCGTTTACATAAATTATAGTAAACTATCGTTCACTTGTCAAGGGGTCATATAAAAAAAGAACGATGTCAACCGTTCTTTTTTTTACTGACAGAGTCTACGATCGCCCGTATTCCGAGCAACAGAGCGATACCGAAGACCGCTCCCGAAATGTCAAGCCAAACGTCCTGCACCTGCGGTCCCCTTCCCGAAAATATCTGTATCGTCTCGTCGCAGAGAGCCACAGCCGAGGCAGTAAAGGTAACGTTCAGATATGCCTGAAAGCTCTTTTTTCGCAGCACCCAAAGAAGCACCGACAGCTCGGCACCGAGGGCGGCGAATTCGGTGAAATGCGCCAGCTTTCGGACGAATTTCGCGTTGACGTTTCCCTTGCCGAAGACAAGTTCAAAAAGCTCGACGACACGCGAACTTTCCTTGTCCGAATCGACCTTATCGGGTATCGAACGCGAAAATATGAAGATCACGGTCAGAGCCGTTAAAACGCAGACGATGATCAGAGGTATCTTTGCTTTTGTCATTTTCTCCTCCTTGAGTCCTTTTGTTTATGATACACCGTTGCCGAGACTTTGTCAAGGTCGCTCCCTGTTTTTTGTGTGTAGCAACGGTGAAATTTGCGCCTTTTGCTTGCAACGCGGGTAATTGTATGGTATAATGATATAAATATTATTATTGAAGGATACCGATATGAAAATAAGAACTCTCACAGCACTCGCTGCAGTTTGCCTTTCGGCAACCATACTTCTCTCCTCGTGCGGCTCGTTTACGATCACGACACCGGACGGAAGCGACACGGTAACTACCGATAAAAGCGGAAGCACCGACACCCCGACAAAGAACGAATACCCCGTGATGGATTTTTCAAAGGAAGATATCACAAAATATATCGTTCTCGGTAACACAGAGGATCTTAAGCTCACCTACAATGTCGGAATCAGCGAAGAGTTGCTCGATGATACACTCAAAAACATTGCAAAAAACAACGGATACTATACCGAGTTGATAACCGACCGCGCAACCGAGAAGGGTGACACCTTGATTATCGACTTTGAGGGCTTGATGGACGGCGAGCTGTTCGATGGCGGCTCGGCGGAGAACAAGATGATATCTCTCTCCGAAAAAACCGGATATATCGAAGGATTTGACAAAGACCTATACGGCGTGACAGTCGGCACGGTAGTGAACACCGAGGTCACCTTCCCCGCCGACTACTACGAGGAGCTCGCCGGCAAGAAAGCTGTCTTCAAGATCACGGTCAAGGGCATCGTGAAGGAATTCGGCTTCACCGACGAGACCGTGAATGAATACACCAAAGGTGACTATAAAACCGTAGACGAATTCCGCGAGTATTCGCGCAAAATGATAATTAAGAGCAACCTTGAAAACTTTGATTCAGCCGTGGAGGACAAGCTTATCGATCTTCTCGTCTCTGTTTCGGATGTGAAGGAAATACCCCAGGCACAGATCGACTACTATTATTACTACGATTACAACAGTGCAAAGGAGTACTACGAGCAGAATAAGGGAATACTTATATATTACGGCATATCATCATTTGAAGTCTACCTCCAGTATATAGGAATGACCGAAACAGCCCTTACAGAATCGGCAACCAAAGAAGCAAGAAAAGACATAGTTCTCGTGGCATATGCGAAGGCAACCGGCATCACCGTCTCCGACGATGAATACGAAAATGCCGTTGCCGATATGGCAGATAAATACGGCTTCAGCTCAACCTCGGCGCTAAAAGTGAGCTTCGGTGAAACCTATCTGAAGCTTGCGGTGCTCAAGGACAAGACAATGAAGGCTCTGCGTACTTCGGTAACTCTTACGACCGACTACGATGAGTATTCCTACCTCCTCAAAGAGGAAGAAAAAAATGACACCGGTACCGACTCCGCTGAGGGCAGCGAGACCGAAGCTGAACCCCAAGACAGCGTCACTGCGGAATGAAAGCAAGAAAAAACATACATATTGCGGCTTTTTCTTTCCTGCTCGCGCTGATATTTGTCCTGCCGATCTCAGCGGCAACAGAAATCACGGGAGCGGAGGACTACTTTTCGGACGGATTTGACATATCCTCGTATGTCAGCGTCGGAAAGACCGACGGGATGAAGATAGTCTGCAATGTCTGGCCCGAGGAGTCCGAGATCGACGAATACTACCGCAAGCTGGCTGAACAGGGCGGATATTACGACGAGCTGACCGACCGCACGACAAAGGGCAACGACACGCTCTGCATCGACTATATCGGCAGATCGGGCGACGGTAAAGATATAGTAGATCGTGCCGAAAACGCATCAATAAAGCTCTCAAACGATAACGGCTACGTGTCGGGCTTTGATGTCGGACTGTACGGAATCGCTCCCGGCAAGACCGTGAAAAACAGCGTGACATACCCCGATGATTACAAAAAAATACCTGCGCTCGCCGGAAAAACGGTCGAATATGAGATAACCGTAAGATTCATATATGATTACCGCTTCACCGATAACGATGTTTATGTTTACACGAAAGGAAAGCATAAAACTGTCGACGATTTCAGAAAATTTATCGGCGAATACCTCGCCACCGACAGACTGAGAAACTACGAATCGACACTATACGGGCTTGTTTCGGATGAGCTCCAGGTACGCTCGACCTTTACCGGAAAATCACTGCCCGAAAGTCAGATCGACTTCTACATAAGATGGACGAAGGCAAACTCCGACGCGGAAAACACCGAAGAGGAGCTTCGCGCCCTCGCTGAGATACAGGTGCGCGAGGATCTATGCCTTGCTGCTTATCTGAAGCAGAACGGAATTGTTTTTGACGAGGCGCTTTACAAAAAAGAGCTTAAATCGCAGTCCGATGCCGCGGGATATAGCCAAGCGGAGATTGAAAGCTACTTTGGAGGAAAGGACTATTGCCGCATAGCACTTATGAAGGACTACGCGATACGTTTTGCACTCGAAAAGTCTGAAATTGTTACCGATCGCGAACAATACCTATACCTTATTGACAGTAATAAAACGTCCGATACCGGAAAGATCACATACACCCCGGGACAAAATGAAGGATCTAACGATAAAACGAATCTTTATATAATTATCGTCTCGGTCTCAATAGCCGCGATTGCCGTCGCGGCGGTCGCCGCCGTGTATATCGTAAAGAAAAGACGGAGAAAATAAATGTTCGGATATATAAGACCTTTTGTGCCCGATCTTCGGGTACGGGAAAACGAGTACTACCGTGCAATATACTGCGGACTCTGTCGCTCGCTCGGCAAGTGCACCGGCTGTGCCTCAAGGTTCACGCTTAATTACGACTTTGTCTTCGCAGCCCTGTTCAGAATGGCTGTGTGCGGAGAGGTCCCAAAACTCTCGGGATACCGATGTGCGGCACATCCTACGCAAAAACAGATCGTTGCCGAACCTTGCGAGTCACTGAACTTTGCGGCAAGAGCAGGAATACTTCTCTCTTATGAGAAGGCTCTCGACGACACAATAGATGAAAAAGGCTCAAAGCGTCATAAGGCAAAGCTGCTTTTGACTTCCCTTTCGGGAATGGAAAAGAACGCCTCGGCGGCTCTGCCGGGAGCGAGTGAGGCTCTTCGCAAAAGTCTTTCCGAGCTTTCGGAGGTCGAGAAACAAGCCGTCCCGTCGGTCGATATTCCGGCTGATATATTCGGTCAGGCGCTCGCCGACCTGCTTTCCTACGGACTTGAGGGAGATCAAAAAAGATTGAC
>CALYSG010000011.1 GCA_945485605.1 uncultured Clostridia bacterium | reverse complement strand
AACGGCGCTTTCTTTTTGCAAAGCTTTTTCTTTGCGCCTGTTGTGCCAAAGAAAAAGCGCCGAAGCTACTTCGCAGACATTGTTTCTGTTTGCTTGCGGGCAGGCGGGCGGGCAGTGCCCGCGCCCCTGACTCGCATTTTATTCACTGAAGGGTGAAGTCCTCCCCCGGAGCTGATATTGACCTAAAAAGAGGGCGAAACTCACCTCAACCTGATTCATTTCTTGAAATTTCGTTACCTGCTCTTGACAACCCGGACATCATAATATATAATTACCTTACAAATGATTTCCGATCGGAGAAAATTTAAAAATATGAAAAAGAAAAACGCTCTGATGTACTTCACGGTCTCGGCGGTCTGCCTTCTCCTCTTCGTCGCGCTGACCGTGTGCCTTTTCTTCGTTGACAGGCGTGCCGCCTCTCCAACCGGCTCTGTCGTCGGCTTCGCCTCGGTAAACTCCGCGATATTCGACCTTGCGGGCGTAAACTATACACTTTACGATCTGACAGAGATCCTCGGATACCTCTCTCTTGCTGTTGCCGCAGGGCTCGCCGTTCTCGGCCTCGTTCAGCTCATAAAGCGCAGAAGCCTTAAGCGAGTCGACACCGATCTTCTCTGCATGGCTGTGCTCTTTCTCACAGTCGTCGCGGTTTATGTTGCATTTGAGCTGATAAACGTCAACCTTCGCCCCGTACTTATGCCGGGAGAGGAGGTCCTTGAGCCATCCTATCCGTCGACCCACACCGTGATAAGCGTCTGCGTTCTTATACCTGCCGCCTCTTATTTTATAAAGCGTTTAAGGACTCCGGCAATAAGGATCCCGGCGGTCGTACTCTGCCTTGCATCTGCCTCGGCAACCGTCGTATGCCGCCTTCTCTCCGGTGCGCACTGGTTCACCGACATCCTCGGCGGTCTGCTGATCTCGGGTGCGCTCGTGTCAGCCTACTTCGGAGCCGTTTCGATCTTGTCAAAAGACTGAAAGTCCTCGGTATCCTCTTCATTTCGCCGATCGGTGCAGACGGTTATTATAAACCTTCGCTCACCGACAAATATACGCTTTGTCACGAAAGTGACGCCCGATATCCCGGCTTCTGACTCGGATACTCCGCAAATGCCGTTACCGGTATATTTACAGTACGCCTCCTTGCGAGTCCAGACGGTGGCAAACGCCTCCTCCGTCATACCCGCAGAGGCGTACTCTTTTTTTTCCTCCGGCGTAAAAAAGCGCGTCGCGATCCGATTTCTCACGCGCCCCACCGGGATCCCCTCGGTATCAGCTCCTACGCGCCTTTCCTCGCCGAGTGCGCAGACGGCAAAGCCCGACGTATGAGAAATATTGAAGTCAAGCCCCGTTTCGCCTTCAAAGTAAGGTCTTCCCATACTGTCCTTCACTATTGAGCGCATGAGCTCCTCCCTGCCGCGTTTTCTCAGCATACACAGCAGAATATAATATCCCGAGAGGCTCTCAGCCTCTCTTTTTTTATTGCCGTCGCAGTAAAAGAGCGGACATCCTGCCGATCTCAGCTCATCACGGAGAAAGTCAATATGATCTTTGCCGTAAGAGATCTCCGTATACGCCGCAAAAACGCCTTTCATCGCGAGCCTCCTTTTTCGTTATTACGGGAAATATTATACCACGTCAGACGGCAAAATGCAAAAAAATTTCTCAGCGTGGCACTATGCGGCGCAAAGCGGCATTTTACACCGAGGCTTCGGATGTTAAAATCGCATTGCACCCGAAAGAGAGACGGCTGCCGCGGTATGCCGGACGCGACGACGTCTTGTCTCCCGGATGCATCATTCAGAGCACCGGAAAGGAAGGTGATGCGGTGTGCAGTAATTTTGATACGGCGTGTCGTGACGGTTCCATAAAAGACCTTGCCGAGCGCTACATTCTCGAATGCCGTAAGCCGGTCAACGGCGCAAAAAGCGGTCGGGTCCCGAACATTGCCGGTTTCTTCCGCTATTGCGGATTTGAGGGCGGCGACCTCTCGCGGCTCTCTCTCGAATACCCCGGAATATACAGTTCCCTTTGCATGATCTTTGAGGACGAGGCACTCAATTCGTCGCTTTCTCCGACAGTGCTTTCCGTCTACTTAAAGAAGCGGCTCGGATATAACGCCGAGGAAAACACCGGCAAGCAGTCCGTAAGCGACGGCGGGCAGCTTCGCCTTATCTTCGAGCACGATATTACCGAGGACGGAATGTAAATGGAATGTGTAAACATCACCGGTGTCCCGAATCCGAGACAGAAGGAGTTCTTCGCCTCAAGGGCAAAGTTCACGGCATACGGCGGCGCGAGAGGCGGAGGAAAGTCATGGGCTCTGCGGCGCAAGCTTATCGGCCTCTGCCTGAACTATCCCGGCATATCCTGCCTGCTCCTGCGCCGTTCGCTGCCGGAGCTGAAGGCAAACCACCTCTCACAGTTTTTACGTGAGTACCCGGGAATACTCACATGGTCCGAGGGCGAGCGGCGACTGTCACTGCCCAACGGAAGCCGCATAGCTTTCGGCTTCTGCTCTTCCCCGCGCGATACCCTTCGCTATCAGGGTCAGGAATACGACGTCATAGCCATCGACGAGGCAACGCAGCTGAGCGAATATCAGTTTTCTGTTTTCAAGGCCTGTCTGCGAGGCGTGAACGTCTATCCGAAGAGGTTCTACCTCACCTGCAACCCCGGCGGGGTCGGGCACGCGTGGGTAAAGCGTCTGTTTGTCGACCGCGCCTTCCGGGAAGGCGAGGATCCCTCCGACTACCGCTTCATTCCCGCAAAGGTCTACGACAACGAGGCGCTTATGAAGTCCTGCCCGGAATATGCCCTTCAGCTCGAGAGTCTGTCGCCTCGTCTGCGCGACGCGTGGCTTCTCGGTAGATGGGACGTATTCGAGGGTCAGTTCTTCCCCGAATTCGATCCGTCGGTACATATATGCAAGGCAACTGCCATCCCCGATATAACGCGGCGCTTTATTGCATTTGACTACGGCTTCGATATGCTCGCGGCGCTTCTTGTCGGAACCGATGCCGACGGAGATCTCTTCGTGATCTCGGAATTCTGCTCACCGGGGCTTACCCTGTCGGCGGCTGCCGAGAAGGTCGCCGCTCTCGCCGAAGGGCAACACTGCTTCTGCGCCGTCGCCTCACCTGACCTCTGGAACCGCCGACAGGACAGCGGAAAGAGCGGGTTCGAGATAATGCAGAGCATAGAGGGTATGCCCCCGATGACCCCCGCCGACGACCGCCGTGTCCCGGGATGGAGAGTGCTTCGGGAATATCTCGCGCCCGGGAAAGGAAAGCCATACATCCGGATATCCGAACGCTGTACGGAGCTTATAAGATGCCTTCCCGCCCTTCTCTGCGATCCGGACCGCCCCGAGGACGCATCGGGCGAGCCGCACTCGGTCACGCACGCGCCCGAAGCCCTTCGGTACGCCGTTATGAGCCGGCAGTCGGCGGCGATACCTTCCCGGCAGGAGGATTTCGTTTTCCCGAGCAGGCGGCGCTATGGCGGAAATTACTTTACCTGAACGAAAGGAGTTCGTTTATGAAACAGAAAATTTACTCGGAAGGAACCGAAAAGATCTCATTCCGCAGCTTCCCGGGACTCGATCTGAGATACCCCCTTGACGGCAGACGCGGTGCGACGGAGGTCGACAACTTCCGGATAGGAGAGGACGGCTCGCTGATAGGTCGGTGCGGCTTCGGAAACGTCTCATCTCTGTCGGCAAACGCCGTGAGCATTTCAGATACCGATTCGGGCTTATGGGTATGCACCGAGAACGGCAAGATATACCCGATAGACAGGTCGGACGGGTCTGTCCCTCCCGACGAAGACTACGAAGGCGGCGATGAAGAAGGAGGTGTAACCTCCGTCGTCTGCTCCGATTCCGACATAGGCATCACCGATTTCGGAGACAGACTCATAATCGGCGACGGCACGAGCGTCAAGATCTACGACAAGGCTACCGGCGAGCTCAGAGAGCTCAACGGATACGCCCCCCTGATAGGCAAGCTATGGGACCCGAATAACGCCGGACAGCGCTTTGAACCCGAAAACATAGCCTCAAACCGCGTCAGGATCAGCTATCTCATATCAACCCCAACCTTCAAGCTTTATACGGGAGGCGTCTGGCCCACCTCGATAGACTATATCGAGGCAAACGACGAGGCACTCGATATGTCTGAGATAGAATTCAACAAAAGCAACTGCGCAATAGAGGGGCCCGACGGATGTTTCCCCGAGGGAATAGTAACCGTATGGCTGACCATGCGTGCCGCGCCCCAGCAATATATGTTCGCTGCGGCAAGGCACTTCTCCGTCGCAGACCTCAATAACGGGCAAAAGCTACTGTTCGCCTACGGTCTTAAGACCGCAACGGGTTACAAATATCCCTATGTATTCCGCTCAAGGGAGATAGCGGACCCCGACTTTTACGAGACCGAAAGGGTCTATTACGAAGCCGACAGGGTATATTTCCCCATGAGTGACAGGCTCTCCGCCGGCACGGGCGGTCATCCGATAACCGCGGTATGTCCCCTTGACGACAGAGTGCTCGTTTTCTCGGATTGCGAGACCTTCTCCATGCCGCTTATTTCTTCCTACATACCGACGCCGAAAATGGTCGACCAATCATCGGGCTGTGCAAATGCCTTCTCCTTTATGAAGCTCGGCGGATCAATAGTCACGGCATCGTCGGACGGTGTATTCGTCAGGACTCCGGGGAACACGTCGTATGACGATATAAAGTCGGAATGCCTCTCGTTCCGGCTCGGCGACAAAAAAGTATTCCCCTCGGACTCCGAAATGTCACTCTATTACTCAAAACCGACCGACGAGCTTTTCGTCGTAGGTACAGGCTTCAAAGGAGGCAAGACCGCCGTATGTAATATGACATCCGGATGCTGGTACACCTATTCGGGCTTCAGCCCCCGATTCATGATGTACTGTGCCGGGATGAACTGCTTTATCAGCGGAGCGAAGATATTCGGCTTCTCGGAAAGCAGAGTTTACGACGTCTCGCCGACATCAAGCGCCCCCGTCGCGGTCAGCCGCGAATACCGTTCCGCGCTGCTCCCCGTTGCCGACCCCGGAAAGGTCAGACGCCCGTCAAGGATCGGACTCACGGCGGCGATCGAAAACGGGACGGCAACTCTGAGCCTTCTCGACGCGGCGGGAAATACCCTCAGCTCACACGACCTTACGGGTTCGCCGAGCCTTCCCTACTCTTCCTTCTCGGTAAGACCGTCAAGGAAACGGGGATCGTTCTTCGCATTCTCCTTTAGCACCTCCTCGGGAACACCGGCAAGGATATTCGACCTTATGTTTGAAGCAGGAGATTAAGAAAGGATTCATTTATGGACAAATCTTACACGCTCGCATGGCGGCAGTTTGAGGCGGGAAGAGACTACAAACGCCGCATCGGGCTCTATGACACGGTCCGCCGCAACGAAAGATACTACCGCGGCGACCAATGGTACGGCACATCTCTTCCCGACCTTCCCCGCCCGGTTTTCAACATAATAAAGAGGATCGTCGACTACCTCGTATGCACGGTCGCCTCCGGCGATGTGTCTATAAGCTACGCCGACGACTACCTTCCCTTCAAGGAGAGCCGTGCGCTCCGCGAGACGGTCGATCACGCAATAGATGTACTGAACCGTCACGCCGCTTACCGCTGGGACCGGGAAAGGCTCGGCGCTCTCGTATATGACTGCCTTCTCGACGCGGCGCTGTCGGGCGACGGGATCTTCTATTGCTACTGGGATCCCTCGGCTCGTACCGGAACAGACTACACGGGCGATATAGTCACGGCAAGAGTCGACAATGTCAACTTCTTTGTCGCAGACGTCAACCGCGCCGACATTCAGTCGCAGGAATATGTCATCCTCTCGGGAAGAGAGAACGTGGCTGCCCTTCGCCGCGAGGCAAGACGCGCCGGGGTATCCTCTGTCGACCTCAAAAAGATAATCGCCGACGGCGACACCTCCTCGGGTGGGGGTGACTATTCCTCACAGGAGCTGTCCTCCGACGACAAAAAGGCGACCTACATAATCAAATTCTACCGTGAAAACGGCTATGTGCACTTCGAGAAATCGGTAAAGCATTGCCTTATACGCCATGCGGCAACGAAAATGAAGCTGTATCCCATCGCATACTTCAACTGGACTCCGACAAAGGACAGCTTCCACGGAACATCTCCCGTCACGGGGCTGATACCGAATCAGAAGTACGTAAATCTTGCCTACGCCATGGTGATGAAGCACATGACCAACACCGCATTCTCAAAAGTCATCTACGATAAGAGCAAGATCCCCGAATGGACGAACGAGGTCGGCGAGGCAATCGCCGCCGTCGGAGGCGGAAATATCGCCGACGCGGTATCGGTCGTCGGATCGGGCAAGATGCAGGACGGCTACCTTGAGCTTATCGAA
Organism: uncultured Clostridia bacterium; assembly: GCA_945485605.1. GTDB lineage: Bacteria > Bacillota > Clostridia > Oscillospirales > CAG-272 > RGIG3994. The sequence continues at coordinate 13,907 of CALYSG010000011.1, read as the reverse complement.
AGCGCCGTTTCCGAAACGAAGGAGCTGTGCGGCGCGACAAAGACCGCCCTCGGAGATGTCGACCCGACAAACACCAGTGCGATCCTTGCCATGCAGGAATCGGCACGCCTTCCGCTCTCGAAGGTCAGAGCCTCGCTTTCGCGCTGTCTTTCGGAGCTCGCCGCGATATGGGCAGATATGCTTATCGCCTTCTTCCCCGATGAGCGCCCGCTGCTTTGTCGCCGCGAAAGCGGAGGGACCGCCGCGGAAATGGCTGCCTTCAGCCGCCTCAATTCCTCCGATATAACGGCTACCGCCGAGATAGGCAAGGAGGAGGGCTCGGCTCTCATCACTACGCAGAGCATACTTGACAAGCTCTTTAACGGCGGTATGATCGACGCCGAGACCTACGTGGCACTTCTCCCGCCCGGCGTTCTCTACGGCAGAAGCGATATCCTTGAAGCTCTCAGAAAACGCAAAAAAGAAAGAAAGGAAAACTCGGATGGAAACTGAAGCAATCACGACAGAAACAACGGCAGCCGAAGAGGTCACAGCCGAAATAACCTCAGAGCCGCTTCCCGCCGAAGCGGAAGCTCCCGAAACCCTGAGCCCGGCGTTTGCCGATGAGACAACGGCCGTCGAATCGGCATCCGACCTTCCGGAAAAAAGCTCAGCCGAGGCTCTCGTCGATGAATTCAGACGCCTTGAAGAACTCAACAAGGAATATTCTCAGTTCAGAGAGCTATTCCCTGACATGAGTATCTCCGAGCTCCCCGACGAGGTATTAGACAGCGTAAAGGGCGGCGTTCCGCTTACCGCCGCATGCGCCCTTTATAAGCTCAGGCGCACCGTTGCCGCCGCAAAAGCAACCGCCGTCAACGAGAGTAACGAAAAGCTCTCTTCGGGCGACGTAAAAAAAGCTCCCGTGAACTACCTCACGATCGAGGAGATACGCGAAATGTCGCCCGGTGAGGTCAAAAACAACTATCCGCTCATTCTCGAATCACTCAAAAATCAAAATATAAACTGAAAGGAATAATTAATTATGGCTATTTCGAATTTTCTTCCCACCGTATGGAGCGAGACCCTTTACGAGGCACTTGACAAAAAATACGTCGCGGTAAACAACTGCAACCGCGATTTCGACGGCGAAATCAAGGAGATGGGCAACAAGGTCAAGATCTGCGGCGTCGGAGACATCAACATCTTCGACTATACGAAAAACACCGATATGTCGACTCAGACTCTCAGTGACACCGCTGTAGAGCTTACCATCGACCGCGCCCGCGCCTTCAATTTCCAGATAGACGACATCGACCGCGCTCAGTGCACCCCGAAGCTCATGCAGGCTGCCATGAGAGTCGCCGCAGCGGCTCTCGCCAACGACGCGGATTCCTACGTCTTCGATATGTATAAGAACGTCTCCGCCGAAAAGACCATCACGAACGCCGCCACAACCGCCGCGAACGTCATTGACGAGATCATCAAGGGCAGAGAGAAGCTCTACGACGGCAACGTCGGTGATAACGAGGAGATCGTCATAGAGATCTCCCCGCAGATCGCCTCTCTCATACTGAAGGCAAAGGTCAATCTCTCGAACGACGTAAAGGATTCGGCACTCAGCGGCGGCGTCCTCGGCACGATCGCGGGCTGCAAGATATACGTCTCGGGCAACGTAAAGTCGGTCAGGGATTCATCGACCAACGTCGTCTACCACAAGTGCTTCATGAGAACGAAGCGCGCGATCGCATTCGCAGATCAGCTCTCGGAGATCAACGCCTACCGTCCGGAGGCGAGATTCGCCGACGCCGTAAAGGGCCTGCATCTCTACGGTGCAAAGATAGTATACGCCGACGAGCTGGTGCTCCTCAACCTCGGCGTCGCCTGATAATAAAGGCAGGAGGCAGTAAGTATGACCGTTAAGGATATATACGATTCGGCACTGCGGCTTCTCGGCGAGCCCGCCGACAACGGCTCTGACAGCGATTACGCAGACCGCGCCCCCTATATCGTCGCCGCATTCTGCTGTGACGCGGCGCAGGCAGACAGGGACTTCAGGGAAACTCACGCGCTCTCGGCTCAGCCATCCTTCAGCGAGGTCTTCCTCGACCTGAGTGCCGAATTCCCTCTTTCCCCGCGGTTTGCATCGGCAGCGGCATACTACCTTGCCGCCATGCTCATATTTGAAGAGGATGAGAGCCGTTCGGACTCGCTCTTCGCAAAATACTGCGATTCGCTCTCGGCTGCGATAACCGAGATCCCCGCAAGGCTCGGGAAGATCAAGAATATGTATAGGTAAGAGGCAGGAGTCCCTGCCGATCACGTCAACAAACGATCTGATCTTTTTATCTTCGAAAACCTCCCCCACACCGGAAAAAAGTCATCCCGGTGTGGGGGTTTGCTTTTGTTGTGATTCGCGGCGAAAATCGTCACCCGCCCACACGTCTCTTTTATCCGCAAAGCAACCTCAGAAAGTGCTTGCTTTTTTTTGCATTTTGGGTTATAATAGAAGAGTATGAGAAAAATCGCGCAGGAGGTGCTTGTATGAATTCCCGGGCATATCAGATACTCGGCTCTATGTCCCTTGACGAGAAGATAGGTCAGCTCTTCATCGTCCGCTGTCCGCAAAAGGGCGCGGCAGAGGCTGTCAGGAAATATCACCTCGGAGGATTTACACTTTATGCGGTCGACTTCGGAGACGATAAGACCGGCATTGGCAAGACGCCCGAGGAGGTCAGGCGCGAGATCGAGAGCTATCAGGCGGCGTCCGAGCTGCCTATGTTCGTAGCCGTCGATGAAGAAGGCGGAAACGTCGTCCGCGCAAGCAGGTTCGCGAGCCTTCGCGAGACTCCCTTTGAAGCTCCCGCGACCGTATTTTCGCGCGGAGGGCTTGATGCGCTCACCGCCGATACAAAAGCAAAGTGCAAATTCCTCGGTTCGCTCGGAATAAACCTTAACTACGCACCTGTCTGCGACCTGTCCTTTGACAGTACAAATTACATATACCACCGGACCTTCGGCCAGGACGCCGAAACGTCCGCAAAGTGCGCCGCCGCGATCGTCGACGAGATGAAACGTATGCGTATGTGCTGTTCGCTCAAGCATTTCCCGGGCTACGGAGACAATGTCGACACCCACACGGGTATCGCCCGAGACAAAAAGCGCACGAAAGGCGATTTTGAATCCTCCGACTACCTCCCCTTCCTCGGAGGTATCAACGCCGGCGCCGGAATGGTCATGGTCGCGCACATAATAGTCGACTGCATGGATGCGGAACGCCCCGCTTCGCTCTCACCCGAGGTACACCGGATACTCAGAAAAGAGCTGGGCTTTTCGGGCGTTATTGTCACCGACTCTCTTGACATGGGCGGCATTACGCAGTTCACCGGGGGCAGCGAGGCGGCAGTCGCTGCGCTTCTCGCCGGAAACGACCTTCTTTGCTGCTCAAGCTACGAGTGTCAGATCCCCGCTGTCCGTGCGGCAATAGCCGACGGCACACTTACCGAACGCCGCATAGACGAATCGGTCCTCCGAATACTTGATCAAAAGATCAATCTCGGAATCATCGGATAATAAAATGAAAAGGATATAAAAAATGAAATACGATACCTTAATCGTCGGTGCGGGTCCCGCCGGGATCTTCACCGCCATCGAGATGCTCCGCCGCGGAAGCAAAAAAAAGATACTCATTGTCGAGAAGGGCAAAGCCGTCGAAAAGAGAAGCTGCCCGAAGGCTAAGACCGGGCACTGCATGAACTGCAAGCCCTACTGCCACATCACAACCGGATTTTCGGGCGCCGGCGCATTCTCCGACGGAAAGCTCTCGCTCTCGGCATCTGTCGGCGGCGACCTTCCGAACCTTGTCGGAGAGGATCTCGTACAGCAGACGATCGATTACACCGACAAAATATACCTTGAATTCGGAGCCGACGAGAATATCGAGGGGCTCAACAACGACGAAGAGGTCAAGGAGATCCGCCGCAACGCCATCCGAGCCGGTCTGCGCCTTGTAGACTGCCCGATACGCCACCTCGGAACAGAAAAGAACCACGAGATATACTACGCCATCGAGCAGTACCTTCTGAACAACGGCGTCGAGATACTCTTCGGCTGTGAGTGCAGTAACATAATCCTCAAGGACGGCAAGTGCCTCGGCATCGTCGCCATGATAAACGGCAACGAGACAGAGATCCTTGCCGACAACACCGTCATAGCCGCCGGACGGCGCGGAGCCGACTGGCTCGAGAAGATCTGCGCCGCCTACAACATCGCGCATCAGCCGGGTACGGTCGATATCGGCGTCAGAGTCGAGGTGCGCAACGAGGTCATGGAGACGGTCAACAAGGTCCTCTACGAATCGAAGCTGATAGGCTATCCCCGTCCCTTCAAGAACAAGGTCAGGACCTTCTGCCAGAACCCCGGGGGATTTGTAAGCCAGGAAAATTACGACAACGACCTTGCCGTCGTAAACGGTCACTCCTATAAGGATTTCAAGTCGAGCAACACGAACGTCGCGATCCTCTGCTCGCACAACTTCAACCAGCCCTTCAACCAGCCGATAGCCTACGCGCAGAAGATAGGCGAGCTGTCAAATATGCTCGGAGCCGGTCATATCCTTGTCCAAAGGTACGGAGATATCCTTGACGGTAAGAGAACATGGGCAAAGGAGCTTGCACAGTCGAACGTAAAGCCTACCCTTCCCGACGCGGTCGCCGGCGATATCACCGCCGCGATACCCTACCGCACCATGACGAATATCATAAACTTCATAGAGGCCGTCGATCAGGTAGTCCCCGGCTTTGCCTCCTACGAGACCCTGCTCTACTCGCCCGAGCTGAAGTTCTACAGCAACCGCATAAGGATGGATGAGGATTTCAACACCAATGTCGAAGGTCTGCACTGCCTCGGAGACTCGTCGGGCTGGACCCGCGGACTCATGATGGCATCCGTCATGGGCGTCCTCATGGGCAGAAAGCTCTCCTGACTTTTTTGCAAGGAATAATATCATATGGAAAAGAAAAAACAGCTCGTATTCATAATGACGGATACCCAGAGATGGGATATGGTAAACTGCTATCGCGAGACCGGGCTTAGGACGCCCTGTCTTGACCGTCTCGCCGCAGATGGTGTCAGATACGAGAGAGCCTACACGGCTCAGCCCGTCTGCGGTCCCGCCCGATCATGCCTGTTTACGGGGCTCTACCCGTCTTCGAACGGCTCTTGGGCGAACAGCATGGCTCTCGGTGACAATGTTCATACGATAGGTCAGAGGCTTCACGATAACGGAATAAATACCGCGTATATAGGCAAATGGCACCTTGACGGTTGCGACTATTTCGGCAACGGTATCTGCCCCGACGGGTGGGATCCCGATTACTGGTACGATATGCGCCGCTATATCGAGGAGCTTCCGAATGACCACGACAGGATAAAGTCAAGGCTTCCGCAGACTATGGATTACGAGGACGTCGAGCCGTCATTCACTTACGGCTACCGCGTTGCGGAGCGCGCCCTTGACTATATGGAGAAGCACAAGGACGACGACTACTTCCTCGTCGTTTCCTTTGATGAGCCGCACGGTCCCTTCCTCTGCCCGCAGCCCTACGCCTCGATGTACGCCGACTACGAATTTCCGAAGACCCCCGCGGTCTACGACACACTTGAGAACAAACCGATACATCAAAAGGTCTGGGCGGCGCAAAAGCCCTTCCCCGACCGGGATAAATTCACTATAAAACAGAAATATTTCTTCGGTTGCAATTCCTACGTCGACAGCCTTATAGGCAAGGTCGCCGACGCCGCACCGAAGGACGCCATGATAATGTATACATCCGACCACGGCGACCTTCTCGGCAGTCACTGCCTCTTTGCAAAAGGTCCCGCAGCCTATGACGACGTCGCAAGGATACCGTTCATAATAAGAAACCCCGAGGGTCTGCGCGGCAAGGTCTACGACCGTCAGCCGGTCTCACATATAAATGTCTGCCCGACGGTCATGGAATACTTCGGGCTTCCGATACCGCGCCAGTTTGAGGGCGGAAGCATACTTAAGACCACCGAGGATCTTGACGCACCCGCCGACGAGTCCTTTCTCATCGAATTCGGGCGCTTTGAGCTCGATCACGACTTTTACGGCGGGCTTCAGCTCATGAGATGTATCGTAAAGGATAATATGAAGCTCGTAATAAACCTGCTCTCGGACGACGAGCTTTATGACCTTGATGCCGATCCGTATGAGTGCCGTAACCTCATAAACGATACGTCGTACAGAGAAAAGCGCAACGCACTTCACGACGAGCTGCTTGAGAAGATGAATCTGAACCGCGACCCGTTCAGGGCTTATTACTGGGAAAGGCGCCCGTGGAGAGATGACGCGCGCGAGGCGACATGGCAGTACACCGACTGGACCCGCCAGAGAGAAAACGAGGAATACGAGCCGCGCCAGCTCGACTACGCCACGGGACTTACGATCACAAACGCGCAGAGAAAGAAGATCCACGCCGCCGAATTTCCGGGATTTTCTCACCTTGATGAGCTTATCTCCTGGATCGAAAAGGATGCGATAAAGTGAATCTTGACCTTATCCCGGCGATAATCGTCGTGATCATAGTTGCCACGGTCGGAAGCACGATACAGAGAGTCACCGGCTTCGGCTTCGGCATCTTCGCCATGATATTCCTGTCGCGTATCATATCAGTCTACGGACAGGCAAACGCCCTCTCCGGACTGCTGTCCTTCACCTCGACTCTCATAGTCGCGCTCTCATTTGCGAAAAAGGTCGACTGGAAGAACCTTATCTTCCCCTGCATAGGCTTTGCCGTGATCTCGGTGCCCTCGATATGGCTTATGAAAAAGCTCGACAACCGCGCACTGCTTATAATGCTCGGGGTGATGCTGATACTTCTGAGCATATATATGTTCTTCTTCTCGTCGAAGATAAAGATCAGACCGAATCCCTTCACCGGACTCGTCGCGGGAGGAGGATCGGGAGTGCTCGGCGGACTCTTCTCAATGGGCGGGCCTCCCGTCGTCATATACTTTATGCAGTCGGAGGGCGATGACAAAGAAAAATACCTTGCAACGATACAGATGTACTTTCTCCTGTCGAATATCTACGGAACTACGGTGAAGGCGATAAGCGGCTTCATCACGAAGGATGTCTTGATCCTTGCCGCCTTCGGGTCGGTCGGAATGGTAGCCGGGATATTCATTGGAAAGCTGATCTTCAAGCGTCTCAAGGCGGACGTGCTCCGCCGCGTCGTCTATTGCTTCATGGCTGTTGCCGGAGTGATAAACATTGTGTCGGCGGCGCTTAAATAAGTATTACACGATTTTTGAAAGGAGCGGTATGAAACTTGTAAAGGACCTTGTCGGCGGATTCTGCATGGGTGTTGCAAACTGTATGCCCGGAATGTCGGGAAGCGCCATCGCGCTGCTTCTCGGATTTTACGACAAGCTCATGGGTGCTGTCGGCGACCTTGTATTCCATAAGGGAAAAAGGCTTAAGGGACTTATCTATGTCCTTCGCGTATTCGGCGGCTGGGCGGTCGGAATCATTCTCGGAATATTGGTGCTCAACAGGCTGCTCGAGTCAAGGATATACAGCATATGTTCTCTGTTTTTCGGATTCATTCTGTTTTCGATCCCGTTTACGGTAATAAGAGAGCGCAAGTGCCTCAAGGGCAAGTACTATTACGCGCTTTTTGCCTTGATCGGCCTTGTCATCATTGCGGGAATGTCATGGACCTCCGCGTCGAAGATCGCCGAGAGCAACACCTCGATCCACCTTGATGTTCCGAATGTCGGTCTCCTTATTGAGATGTTCATAATCGGGATCTTCTCGACGATCGCACTTCTTCTTCCGGGCTTTTCCGGTTCAACGGTTTTCCTTGCCTTCGGTGTATACTATCCGATAATAGGCTTTCTGAATTCGCTGATCCACTTTAATATGGCGAAAGTTATCCCGTCGGTCCCGGCGATCACGTGCCTTGGACTCGGATCGGCTGTCGGAGGATTTTTCGGAATAAAGGGAATAAATTTCTGCCTGAGGAAATTCAGAAAGCAGACGGTGTATTTCACCGTCGGAATGCTCGCGGGGTCGCTCGTTTCGATCCTTGTGGCACCTATGACGGCGGACGTTCCGGAGGGTATGCCGCGGAATGAAAGAATGGATTTCGGGAGCTTCGATTGGGTGTGCTTCTTTGTGGGCGCGACGCTCGTGTGCACGCTTCAGCTTCTGCGTCTCAAACGCGAAAAGAAGCTCGCCGCGCTGATAAAGGAAGTCGAGAACGGTCCGGAAGTCGATGACAGCTTAGATAACGACAACGGTAACGAACAGTAACGGTACTTAAAAATAATATGGAGTATACACGTGTGAAAGGCAGCCGCACAGCGTAAAAGCCTTTCACACGTGTTTTCATAAGAGTCCCTGTCCCTACCCCGGTCGGGCGACTTACCGTGATCTGCCGCAGTCGGTCGGCATTGCTGTTTTCTTCGCGGTGCAACTTGACATCAACATAGAGAAAGGATATAATAATATCAACAAACATCAGGGAGGATGATGCTATGAAATTCTTCAGAAGTTTTCTTATCTCTGCAGTGCTTTGCCCCATACTCCTCATGACATCCTGCACATTTGCGGGTAACGGCAAGGATAGCGGAACCGAATACTCCGGAGCCGGCTCCGACACCCCCTCGCAGACAGAAGGCGAAAAGGAGCCCGAGCGTTTCTTTGTCTCAAAGGACGGCGTGTGCGATTACAAGATCATACGCAGTATGAATGTCACGAGCAGCGTAAAGCGCCTCTGCACCGAGTTCCGCACCGAGCTTGAGCGCCGCACCGGAGGAAATATCTCGATCGGCGACGACTTCATCTCATACAACGAATCGGTTGATCCCGAGGCAAAGGAACTCATTATAGGCGAAACCGAACGCGAAGAAAGTGTAAAGCTCAAGTCCGAGCTCGATGCGCTCGGCGGCAATCGCTACGGCATCTACGCCGCAGGTCCGAAGGTCGCCGTGCTCGGTACCGACACCTATTCGACCTACCTCGGGCTTCTTCGCCTCTTGGAATTTATGACCGGTGAGGACGGCAAGGGCGAGCTTTCCTTCGAAAAGGGCTATACATTCATATCCGACGAAAAAGAAAATTACTTCCCCGATATAGCCGAAGCTCATAAAAACGGCGTGTCGCTCTGCTTCAACGTCGGCGAGAAGGTCATAAAGCAGGTGCCGACCAATGGCAGCTACGGAGCTTTGCAGGGCGGAGGCACCGACGGTACGTACGCCTACTACGCCATGATAAACAAATCTAACAATGAGGCATACATATACAAATACGAGATAGCGACATGGACGCTCGTGAAGAGATCCGAATCTCTTAAGCTCTTCCACGCGAACGACATAACCTACGACGCAAAAAACAAGAGGCTCGTGATCTCCGCCTGCACGGCGAATGACGGCTATCTCGGAGTCCTCACGGTCGATCCCGAGACTCTCGAGCTGATCGATTACTTCAAGATAGGCACGGCATTCAGAGCGCTCGATTACCTGCCGTGGAATAACACGTACATAATAGGTACGGATTATTTCTTCACGGTCATGGACGAGAATTTCAATAATATCGGCTTCATAGACTGCAAGAGCAAGAATTACACGACGCAGGGGCTCTGCTGCGACGAAAAATACATCTACGACGTGAGATATGTAAGAGGCTCGTCAACTCATTATATAGTAGTTCAGGATTACGACGGAAATTACTACGGCGAGATCCCGCTGATCGGAGCGCCGAGCGAACCCGAAAATATGTTCAGACTCGGAAATGAGTTCTTCCTCGGCTGTAACGGTTCGGACTCGGTTCTCCGCGTTGAGCTGCTGCCCGAGAAATTCTGGTAATAAATATGGAAATCACAGAGATCATCGTAAAAACCGAATATCTCCGCCGCTCGGGTGAGCTTATCGCATTTGTGCGGGTGAAGGAACGCACAAATGCCTCTGCGAGCCTTTGCGGAGCCGAATACGCAGATATGCGGAATTCAAGAGAGCCCTTCGATTTCCGTACACACGTATTCCGCTTCCCCGAGGCTTTGCTTGAACGCGAGGGCGGATTCCTTCTTACCCTTGAAAACCGCGCGAAGAAGGCTACCGAGTTCTTCACGAAGGAAAAAGAGAAGGTTACGTTCAGGGTCAGCTTCGATCCTTCGGCGATAGTTCCGCTCAGCGAGGCGGTCTCGCGCACCGACAGAGGGCTTAAGCTGACTTCTCTGACCGGAGGGATCATTTCCGACGGCGTCCGTTGGTCGAACAGCATCTACACGGCGGGGGGCAAGTTGCCGGTTCGTGTCTGGTCGCTCTGTGCCGACCCCGAAAAGGTCTCGGTCTTTGCCGGGACCCCGAAAAGAAGCCTTGATTTCAAGGCGGGAGAGATACAGACCGTCATGGAGGAGGCAGAGTGCTTCTCGGCTGAGGGCTTTACCGTTCTCGGTGCGGTGAATGCCGACTTCTTCGATATGTTCGGCGACTGCCACCCTTCGGGGCTATGCGTAAGCCGCGGAAAGGTCGTAGCAAATCCCGAGTCGGAGAATCCTTTTTTCGGGATAACGAAGGACGGCAGAGCCGTGATCTCGACACTCGGAGAAACGAGCTCCGAGGACCTTTGCGAGGCTGTCGGAGGCGGTCAGATAATCCTTGCCGACGGAATGATAAACGATACCGCGCCGCTCGAGCCCTTCGGCGATATCTGTCACCCGAGAACGGCAGTCGGGATACGCGCCGACGGGAAGCTCCTTTTCACGGTCGTGGACGGTCGGCGTCCCGAGTGGTCAAACGGCGCATCGCTCACCGAGCTTGCGGGGATTATGAAGGCAGAGGGCGCGGTCAGGGCAATAAACCTTGACGGCGGAGGCTCTTCGACATTTATCATAAGGAACGGCGGCGAGCTTCAGATGATGAACTCTCCGGCTGACCTTCAGCGTCCGACGGAAAATCTCATCAGACCGGTGTTCGACTCGCTCGTGATAGTAAAAAAATAAATAATTCAAGGCGGGGCGGGCGGTGCCTGCGGACGATCAATGATCGTCCGCTTTTTTTCGCGCATTCTGAGCCGAAATGACAGTTATTTTACCTCAATGCCTGTGTGCGAGCATAAAATACCTTCTTCGACAGCACCGTTCGACCAACGAATTTACAGAAATTGGTTATAATTATCCCGTAGGTCTGTACCTACGGGAAAGGATGATGAAAAATGCAGGAAAACAAGGAGAGCCGCGTGCGAACAACCGACCGTCGCGCGTATATGCGGGACTTTTTCTCGGCGCTCGGGGGGACAAAAGAGTCGGCGAACGACCGCCTGCTCGGTTATATTGCAGGGGTGGCGTTCTGTCTCGCTTCGCTTAGCCTCGGAAGGTGCGGGCTGTTCTTCGGAACCTTTCCGCTCGGCATCGCGCTTCTCTGCGCAGCGGACAGGCATCTGCCGTTTATCCTTGCGGGGCTCTGTCTTTCGGCACCTTCAACGGGGATCCCGGTCGCCGTCTGTATCGTGACCTACACGACGGTCACCGCCGTGAGGATCTTTATAAGCCGTGCCGTGTCAGCTAAGGACAGGGCGTCCGGAGCCGAAGCCGAGGCTGCGGGCAGGCTCCGCGGCGATTCGGAGGGGACGGCTTTTGCGCTGAAGGTCAGAAGGGTATATTTTTCGCTCTTTTCGGAGAAGACCTACCTCAGAATGGCGTCGTCGTGCATAGCAGCCTTCTGCCTTTCGATCTACCCGCTGATTTACGGGGGATTTCGGTATTACGATCTGTTCGGGCTTTTCTTCTCGCTCGTTGCCGCGCCGGGGGCGACATTCCTTTTCTCGCTTTACTTCGGCGAGAGCGGGAAAAATACCCGTCTGCGCGATATTGGGGTGATTTCACTGCTCGCCGCGGTATGCTATGCGGTCAGGAACATGACGCTTTTCGGTGTTTATATCGGGGCGTTCATAGCCTTTTTTGCTACGCTCTGTATCGGAAGGAGGAGAGGAATACTCTTCGGGTGTATCGGAGGTCTTCTGCTCGGGCTTGCATTCGAGCCGACCTATGCGCCGCTCTTTCTCCTTGAGGCTGCGGCGGCGGGAGTTCTATGGAACATTTCTTCTCTTGCGGCGGCTACGGCGGGGTGCATCGTCGGAATGATATGGGGAGTATATGTAAACGGAATGACGGCGCTGTCACAGCTCTTACCCGCGCTTCTTTGCGGCGCTATGGTCTTCGGCGCGGCGGACAGGCTCTCGCTCGTCACGGGCAAGCCCGAGCTTATAAAGTCGAAGCAGGACGACCGCGCGGTGCTCGAGGTCAAACTGAACGAGATGATAAATGCCTCGGACGAGGCTTGCGTGCAGAGGCTCTCGTCAGCCTTTTCGGAGCTTGCCGAGACCTTCTATAACCTGAGCGACAGGAGGCGGCGCCCGGAGATGCTCGACCTTAGACGGATGTGCGACGGAGTGTTTATGAAATACTGCTCGGTCTGCCCGAAGAAGGAGGTCTGCCACGGGGTCGAGTACGGATCGACGCTTGAGGTTATCGACAGGATCGCCGCCGACCTTCATATGAAGGCGCGAGCCGAGTCGGGGGCGGTGCCCGAATACCTTCGCTCAAGGTGCGCGGCTATGCCTCAGATGATAACAGAGATCAACGAAAACTGCGCAAAGCTCACCGAACACGCCCTCATGTGCGACCGCACCGTGGTCTTTGCGCTCGACTATGACGGAATGTCAAGGATACTCTCGGAGGCACTCGATTCGGGGAGAGCGGATTATATAATCGACGAGAGCTCGGCGGAAGCGGTCGCGGCGATGCTGAAGAAGCTCCGCTTCGGCTACGACGGAGTTATAGTATACGGCGGGCGGCGCAAGTCGGTAGCGATAAAGGGACTCGACGCGTCAAGGGCGAAGGTAAGCGTCCGCGAGCTGAGGAAAAAGCTCGGCGAGACTCTCGGAGTGCCTATGGGAGAGCCGATCATAACGCCGTCGGACGGTAAGACCGATATGACGGTCAGCGCCGCGAGAAGGTTCAGGGTCGAGGAAAAGAGTCTGTCTCTTAATGCCGTCGACGACGGATCGGAAAGGTTCTGCGGCGATACGGCGGTCAGCTTTGAGGGGCAGGGCGACAGATGCTATTCGCTTATCAGTGACGGAATGGGAGCGGGGAAGGAGGCGGCGTTCACCTCTCGGATCTGCTCTATGTTCCTTGAGAAGATGCTCGCGGCGGGAAACAGGAGCGAGACCTCGCTGAGGCTGCTCAACAGCTTCATGAGCGAAAGGGACGGATGCGCGAGGCACGAATGTTCGGCGACCGTCGACCTCTTTGAATTTGACCTTCTGACGGGGGCTATGTACGTCACGAAGAGCGGTGCGGCGCCGACCTATGTAAAACGAGGGAATAACTGCTTCCGCCTTCGCGCGAAGACGGTGCCGGTAGGGATAATCGACCGACCGGACTGCGAGAGGATAGGTTTTGATGCGGAGGCAGGGGATGTTGTGATAATGATGAGTGACGGGGTGACTCAGAACCGCGACGAGTGCGTGTGGTTATTGAATATGCTTAATACGGAGTGGGATGATGACCTTGATTCAATGGCTGAGAAGATAGTCACGCGGGCACGAGAAGAGGGAAGTGAAGACGACATAACCGTGACTCTGATACGGATCTGCGAGGAAAATTGAGGCAGCGGGCAGTGCCCGCTGCCCTTGCTCGCATTTTATTCACCGAAAGGTGAGGTCATCACCCGGCGGGCAGTGCCCGCAGCCGATCCTCGCGGTTTATTCACCGAAAGGTGAAGACTTCACCCGGAGCTGATGTCGGCAAAAAGGTAGGAAGACAACAACTCTACGCCTGTTTTAAAAGTTTTCGCCCGCCTTTTTCAAAAGGCGGCGCACATCCAAGGCGCGTAGC
>CALYSG010000010.1 GCA_945485605.1 uncultured Clostridia bacterium | reverse complement strand
AATAGTTCCTACGTTTTGTAGGTGCAAACGGAGAAATACAGAATATGAAGATACCTTTTTCGCCTCCCGACATTACCGAATCCGAGATAAACGAGGTCGCCGAGGCCCTTCGCTCGGGATGGATAACTACGGGACCGCGAACAAAATTGCTTGAACAGAAACTTGCCGATTGGATCGGAGTTAAAAAATGCGTCTGCCTTAATTCACAGACCGCGTGCGCGGAAATGGCTCTGCACCTTCTCGGAATCGGGGCCGGCGATGAGGTTATAACCTGCGCTTATACATATACTGCTTCGGCATCTGTAGTGTGCCATGTCGGGGCAACTCTGAGGCTTATAGACACTCAGAAGGATCGCACGGAGATGGATTACGATGCGCTTGAAGCTGCAATAACCGAAAAAACGAAGGCTATAATTCCGATTGATCTCGGAGGAGTCCCATGCGACTACGACCGTATATTTGAAATCGTCGAACGTAAAAAAAGTCTTTTCAGACCGTCAAATGAAATACAGAAGGCTATCGGAAGGATCATAGTATGCGCAGATACGGCGCATGCTCTGGGTGCAAGCCGGCACGGCAAAATGATAGGTACCGTCGCGGATTTTTCGGGTTTCAGCTTCCATGCCGTAAAGAACTTTACTACAGCGGAAGGCGGCGCTCTTGTGTGGAGAGATATCCCCGGTATTGACAATGAAGATATTTATCATAAGCTTCAGCTTTTCAGCCTTCACGGTCAGTCTAAGGACGCACTTGAAAAGACTCATCTCGGCGCATGGGAATACGATATAGTAGGCACTTGGTATAAGTGCAATATGACAGATATTGCCGCGGCTCTTGGACTTGTCCAGTTTGAAAGATATCCCTCGTTGCTTGAGAGAAGAAAAGAAATAATAAGCAGGTATGACAGGGCGTTCAGACCTCTCGGGATAAAGACGCTCGATCACTATACCGAAGAATACTCATCGTCGGGACATCTCTATATTACCCGCGTGCCGGGAATAACTTCCGAACAGAGAAGTGAGATAATAGTAAAGATGGCTGAAAGAGGAGTTGCATGTAACGTTCACTATAAGCCTCTGCCTATGCATACGGCATACCGTGAGCTCGGTTTTGATATTGACGACTACCCGAATGCTTACGCGTTTTTTGAGAACGAGATAACCCTGCCGCTTCATACCTGCCTTACGGATGAAATGGTTGAATATGTGATCGACAGCTATATTTCTATCGTCAGGGAGTATATTTGATGCTATTACGAAAATGGGACGATCTGCCTTCCGAGATGAGGAACAGTGAAGTCAGAAAGTATTATGACATACTGCAAAAAAAGCGCGTAAGCCTTTTCTTCAAAAGGGCATTTGATATTTTGGCAGCAACGATTCTTCTGCTTCTCCTCTCTCCCGTGTTTCTTTTCCTTGCGATAGCAATAAAGATCGACAGTCCCGGCAAGGTGTTTTACCGTCAGGTGCGCGTAACACAGTACGGAAGGCGCTTTCGCATATTCAAATTCAGATCCATGGTCAGCGATGCCGACAGAAAAGGAACACTCGTAACAGTAAGCGGGGATACTCGTGTAACAAAGATAGGTAAATTCATAAGACGTTATCGCCTTGACGAGATAGCTCAGCTTCTGAATGTTATTTGCGGTGATATGACTTTTGTCGGTACTCGCCCCGAGGTGCCTCGGTATACCGATCAATATACGTCGGAAATGATGGCGACACTTTTGATCCCGGCGGGCATAACGAGTCTTGCAAGCATTTACTACAAGGATGAATCGAAAATCCTCGATGCGTCTGATGATCCGGATCGCGTATACGTCGAAAAAGTGCTTCCCGCAAAAATGTATCACAATCTGAAAGCGATAGAAGAATTCAGCCTTTTCGGTGATGTAAAGATCATGTTTATGACCCTTTTTGCTGTCGTTGGAAAAGAATACAAATCCGCAGATCCGGGAAAAGAGAAAGACAAGGACAATATAAAATGACAGATAACCTCGTTTCAATAATTATGCCCTCGTATAATACGGGCAGATATATAGCAGAGTCTATCCGATCGGTGTTGGCGCAGACATATACTTTATGGGACCTGGTTATAGTTGACGACTGTTCGACAGACGACACCCACGAAGTTGTGAAAACCTTCAATGACTCTCGGATACGCTTTATAAAAAACGAAAAAAACTGCGGTGCGGCACTTACAAGAAACCGTGCCATACGAGAAGCAAACGGTGAATGGATAGCTTTCCTTGATTCGGATGACCTTTGGGCGCCCGATAAACTTGAAAAACAGCTTGCTTTTATGAAGGAAAACGGATATGTTTTTTCGTATCACGATTATATAAAAATTGACGAAGGCTCTTCACCGATCGGAATATACGTGTCGGGACCTGACAAGGTAACGAGGCACAAGATGTATAACTACGGATATCCGGGCTGTCTGACCTTTATATACAGCGCGAAGGCTTTGGGACTTGTGCAGATAAAGGACATAAAAAAGAACAACGATTATGCTATACTGCTGAATCTTTGTAAAAAGGCAGACTGTTACAGACTTCCGGAAAGCCTTGCATCGTACAGAATAAGAAAACAGTCTATATCGCATGACAAGCTCGGCAAAAAAATCAGAAGTCACTACGACCTGTTTCACCTTTGTGATGAACAGAAAGCACCGATAGCATTCATAAATGTTATGCGCAATATGTTTTTCGGATTTCTGAAGAAATTGATCTACGAGAAAAAGTATCGTGTTAACGGGTAATATTCAAAATGAAAGAATTGAACGCAGCCGGTGTCATCGGGCATTTTGCCTTTGGGAAAGACCTTCTTAACGGGCAGACGATAAAAACCAAGATCATCGCAAAAGGGCTTGAGGATGCATACGGAACGGAGCGAGTAAAAAAAGCCGATACCTCGGGCGGAGCGACAGCACTCATGAAGCTGCCGTTCATGCTTACGGGACTGCTTAAGAGCTGTTCTGACATAGTGATCCTCCCGGCACACAGGGGGATCAGAATTATAGTGCCTATGCTTGTATTCCTTAACGCATTTTTCGGGCGGCGTCTTCATTATGTGGTGATCGGGGGATGGTTGCCGACTTTTCTGTCGAAAAAGAAATCCCTTGCAAAAAAGCTGAAAAAATTCGACAGCATTTTGGTCGAGACCGAAAAGATGAAAAACGACCTTTGCGAGATCGGTTTTGAGAATGTTTTAATAATGCCTAACTGTAAGGACATTCCGATAATTCCGATCGAAAGGCTTTCAACGGTTGCCGAAAAGCCGTATAAGCTATGTACCTTTTCGCGGGTAATGAAGGAAAAGGGAATAGAAGACGCAATAAACGCAGTGTCTGCCGTTAATGGTCGTGCGGGCAAAAACATATTTTCACTCGACATCTACGGTCAGGTAGATTCTGAACAGATAGAATGGTTTGAAGAGCTCAAAAACAACTTTCCTCCGTTCGTAAAATACGGCGGAGAGATACCGTTTGACAAAAGCACAGATGTGCTTAAGGATTATTTTGCCCTGTTGTTTCCGACTCATTTTTATACCGAAGGCGTACCGGGTACGGTTATTGACGCTTACGCGTCGGGGCTGCCCGTAATAGCTGCAAGGTGGGAGAGCTTTTCCGATGTCATAACCGACGGAGTCACGGGTATCGGATACGATTTCGGCTCTGACGAGCTTGAAGGAATACTCAACAGTATTGCTTCAAACCCGTCGCTAATAACCGATAAAAGGCTTGCCTGCGTAAAAGAGGCTGAAAAATACAGAGTCGAAAATGCGATCGGAGTTCTTACATCAAGAATGAACAATAGTTGAAAATCGGAGAATTGGAATGGCTGCTAAAAGGCTTCTATGCATAACCGGAACGCTCGATTGCGGCGGTGCGGAAACGTTTCTGATGAAAATTTACCGTCGTCTCGACCGTGAGAAGTATCTTATGGATTTCTGCATTACCGTTCCGGACAAATGCTATTATGACGATGAGGTCGAAGCTCTCGGAGGAAGGATATTCAGAATACCGCCGAAATCCGTATCGCTTTCGGGATTTAAAAAAGGGCTTTATGATGTCGTTAAAAAAGGAAATTACAGCCATGTGCTTCGTGTGACATCAAATCCCCTCGGATTCCTTGATGTCAAAATAGCAAAAAAAGCAGGTGCTGAGGTATGTGCAGTCAGATCTTCTAACTCAAGCGAGGGCGGCGGGCTCCTGAACACGCTCGAAACACTTGCGGGAAGAGCACTGTACGGTAAATATATAGATGTAAAGATAGCACCGTCAGATCTTGCGGCAAGGCACACCTTCGGTGACCGCGCATACAAAAAGGGTGAAGTTAACATACTGCACAATGCTATCGACCTTGATGTCTATCGCTTTGATCCTTGCGAGAGAGTTCGGATAAGGAAAGAATTCGGAGTTGCCGACAGCGAAACCCTTGTCGGGCATATAGGAAGATTTGCAGAGCAGAAAAATCACGGCTTTTTACTTGAAATTTTCTCAGAATGTCTTAAGAAAAAGCCCGACTGCCGCCTTCTGCTCGTCGGCAAGGGCGAGCTTGAAGGTAAAATAAAAGAGAAAGCCACCACACTCGGTATTCTCGACCGGATAATTTTCACCGGTGTGCGTTCGGATGTTCCCGCGCTTCTTTCGGCAATCGATGTTTTTGCATTTCCTTCGCTTTTTGAGGGTATGCCTAACACGGTGATCGAGGCTCAGGCTACCGGGCTTCCTTGTGTTATATCCGATACGATCACCCGTGAGGCGGATATCACCGGTTTAGTCGGATATCTGCCGATCTGCAAAGAAAATATCGGTAATTGGGCAGATGCGATTCTCTCGGCTAAAACCGAAAGCCGAATTTCACCGACCGAGTCGTTTGTCAAAAACGGGTATGATATCGGGACGTCTGCGGACAGGTTTGTCAGCCTGATATTCGGTGATCGGTAACGAAAGAAGGAAAGAGAGCCTTTCTGTATGAACATAAAAAAGTATTTCATAGCTTTAAATAAGTATCTGCGCGATCCGGGCTATCGCTTCCTTGTGAGAGCCGATGCCGGCAGATATGATAAAATGCCTGACGAGGAATACATACGCAGAAAATTCAGGGCAAAAATGGGAAAGGAGCTTGACCTTGATACGCCGGAGACGTTCAATGAGAAGCTACAGTGGCTGAAGCTCTTCAACCGCAGGCCCGAATACACTGTGATGGCGGACAAGTATCTCGTTCGAGGTTATATTGAAGAAAAGCTCGGCAAAGAATTTCTCATTCCGCTTCTCGGTGTGTGGGACGATCCGGATCAAATAGATTTTGCGGCTCTGCCGGATAGATTTGTACTTAAGTGCAATCATAATTCGGGGCTTGGGATGTTTATATGCAAAGATCGGGATAAAATTGACGAAAACAAGGTCAGAGCGGGACTGCGCAAAGGACTTGCGCAGGATTACTATCTGCCCGGGCGCGAATGGCCTTATAAAGATATTCCGCGAAAAATTATTTGCGAAAAGTATATGACCGATTACCCCGGCAGCCCCGATTTTACTGATTATAAATTCTTCTGCTTCAACGGAAAGGCTGATTGCGTAATGCTCTGCCTTGAAAGAAGCAGCGGTGACACGAAGTTTTACTTTTTTGACCGCGACTGGAACCTTAAAAGATACAATATCCGAGGAATAAGCGCCCCCGAAGGCTTCACTCTGCCAAAGCCCGAAAATATTGATAAAATGTTTGATATTGCAGCTCTGCTTTCGGAGGGATTGCCTTTCGCGAGAATTGATCTGTATAACTCGGAGGGGCGGATATACTTCGGTGAGATAACTTTTTATCCTGACAGCGGATTTGATCCGAACCTGCTTCCCGAAACAGACTCTTATTTCGGAAGCCTTATTCATCTTCCAGAAAGGGAATGAGCTTTGCTTACCTCATAATTAAAAAGAAGGGATAATTTTTGATATGAAAACAGTCGGATTTCCGATAAGTCATAAAGAAAATGAGAACCGTCGTGCGATGATCCCACCTGATGTCAGTAAAATAAGCCATCCGGAGGCGCTGTTCTTTGAGCACGGGTACGGAAATGTTATGGGATTTTCAGATAGTGACTACGAGGCAGTCGGTGCTAACGTTGCCGAGCGCAATACGGTCTTGGGTAAAAACATAATCTGTGATCCGAAGATCGGAGATGCCGAGTATCTGTCATTCCTTAAGGATCAGACCGTTTTTGGCTGGCTCCACGCCGTTCAGAACCGCGAGATCACAGATAAGCTGATCGGCGGTCGCCTTTCGGCTTATGCGTGGGAGAATATGGCACAAAAGGGAAGGCATATATTCTGGCGGAATAATGAGCTTGCAGGTGAGGCGGCGATCATGCACGCCTTTCAGTGCTACGGCCGTATGCCTTACGAGACCAAAGTCGCCGTAATAGGACGAGGGAATACCGCCAGAGGAGCATTACGTGTTCTGAATATGCTCGGTGCCGATGTTATGCAATACGATCGCAAGACCGAAGAACTTCTGCGCGATGAGATCGGGAATTACGATGTTATAGTTAACTGCATACTCTGGGACACCGAGCGCACCGATCACATAATTTACCGAGAGGATCTGAGTCGTATGAGGCCAAACTCAATGATAGTTGATGTGAGCTGTGACAGAAACGGCGGGATAGAGACGAGCGTTCCGACGACCTTTGAGGCTCCGACCTACTTTGTCGACGGGATCATGCACTACGCCGTCGATCATACACCGTCGCTTTTCTATAAGACCTTTACCGAGAACAATTCGGCAACTATAGTACCTTATATAAATATGCTTGTAAACGAAACCCCGGATGATGTGCTTGAAGGTGCACTGATCGTAAAGGACGGCGTGATCCTTGACGAACGCATAAAGAAATTTCAGGACAGGTCATAAAAATACTTTGAATTGATATTGCAGAGGAGGCTGAAAATGAAGCGGAAGACAAAACTGATGCTGAATTCGGCATCCTCTCTTTTGTATCAGGCGATCACTATGGTCTGCGGTTTTATTCTGCCGAGACTCTTTATCTCACAATACGGCTCGGAGGTAAACGGGCTTGTGTCGTCGGTTACACAGTTTCTGGGATTTATTTCTCTCGCGGAATGCGGTGTCGGCGCGGTCGTTCAGTCTTCTCTTTATAAACCGCTTGCCGATAACGATACCGATGAAATAAGCCGTATAGTCGTCTCGTCCGACCGATTTTTCAGAAGGATCGCATATATCCTTGCGGGTTATACTGTATTCCTTATGGCGGTATATCCGCTGATAACGCTTGAGTCGTTCGGATATCTCGATACGCTTCTGCTTATATTCGTTATATCTATCAGTACGTTTGCGCAGTATTATATCGGAATGACCTACCGAATTCTGCTGAGCGCAGACCAGCTCGGATTCATTCAGTACACTATTCATGCGGCATCGTTGATACTGAATACCGTTGCATGTATTCTTCTCGTCAAAGCGGGCGCGTCTATTCAGATCGTAAAGCTGACGACTTCGCTGATTTTCGTTGCTCAGCCTCTTATACTTACCGTTATCGCGAGAAGAAGGTATAAGATCAACCGCAAAATAAAGGTTACAGGCGAACCGATAAAACAAAAGTGGAACGGTCTCGCCCAGCATATAGCGGCAGTAGTGCTCGGAAATACGGATACAGTCGTGCTTACTCTGCTCTCTACTCTGCAAAATGTTTCGATCTATGCGGTCTACCATTTTGTCGTCAACGGAGTGAAGCAGATTATTGTCTCACTTACAAACGGTATGCAGGCGATGTTTGGCAATATGATCGCAAAAAGCGAAACGGATGAGCTGAACCGCTCCTTTGACAGGATAGAATGGATCCTTCACACTGCGGTGACACTTGCATTTTCAATAACGGCACTGCTGATAATTCCGTTTATAAAGGTATATACGGCAAACTTTGAGGACTCCGCCGACTATATCGTGCCTGCGTTCGCATATATGATAACGCTGGCGCAGGCGGCATATTGTCTTCGCTTGCCCTATAATATCATGGTGCTCGCCGCCGGACATTACAGGCAGACACAGACGAGCGCTATAATAGAGGCTGTCATAAACATCGTAGTATCGGTAGTCCTCGTTTTCAGATTCGGTCTCATCGGAGTTGCGATAGGAACCTTCGCCGCCATGGTATATCGCACGGTTTACCTTGCTGTCTATCTGTCAAAGCACATAATACACCGGAAGCTGCGGCACTTTTTGCTTCATATCGCCGTCGACGTTATCGGAGTTACAGCGCTGTTCTTTATAGTTAAAATGCTTGCCCCCGATTTCTATACTATGGGATCTGTAAGCTATCTGGAGTGGCTCATTCTTGCGATCAAAGTCGGATTCACCGCGCTTGCGGTGTTCACGGTGACAAATTGTGTTTTCTATTTTCCTAAGCTCAAGAGTGCTTTTCTGTCACTTATCAAGAAGAAATAACTAAAATAATATTATCCCCGCAAAGGATCTTCCTTTGCGGGGATAATTTATGCTTGTTTCAGTAGTTTACACTCAGTCCTTGAGCGCAGCCTGAGCCGCGGCAAGTCTTGCGATCGGTACTCTGAAAGGCGAGCAGGAAACATAGTCAAGACCGATCTTGTTGCAGAACTCGACGGAAGCGGGATCGCCGCCGTGTTCGCCGCATATACCGATATGGAGCTTGTTGTTGACTCCCTTACCGAGCTTGACAGCCATTTCCATAAGTCTTCCGACGCCGGTCTGGTCGAGCTTCGCAAACGGATCGCTCTCGTAGATCTTCGCATCGTAGTAGGCACCGAGGAACTTGCCGGCATCGTCGCGCGAGAAGCCGAAGGTCATCTGAGTGAGGTCGTTGGTTCCGAAGCAGAAGAAGTCAGCGTCCTTTGCAATGTCATCGGCGGTAAGAGCGGCTCTCGGGATCTCGATCATAGTACCGACCTCGTAATTAAGGTCAGCACCGGCAGCCTTGATCTCGGCATCGGCAGTCTCAACGACGATGTTCTTGACGAACTTGAGCTCTTTATCTTCGCCGACCAGCGGGATCATGATCTCGGGAACGATCTTCCAGTCGGGGTGCTTGCGGCTTACATTGATAGCGGCACGGATGACAGCAGTCGTCTGCATCTTCGCGATCTCGGGATAGGTGACGGTCAGACGGCATCCGCGGTGACCCATCATCGGGTTGAACTCATGCAGACCGGTGATGATCTCCTTGATGCGTGCAACTGTCTTGCCCTGAGCCTTTGCGAGAAGGGCGATCTCCTCTTCGGTGTTGGGTACGAACTCATGAAGAGGCGGATCAAGGAATCTGATACAGACGGGTGCGCCCTCGAGAGCTTCGTAGAGAGCCTCGAAGTCGCCCTGCTGATAAGGCATGATCTTTGCGAGAGCAGCTTCTCTTTCTTCAACGGTGTCGGAGCAGATCATTTCACGGAAGGCGGCAATTCTGTCAGCCTCGAAGAACATATGCTCTGTACGGCAGAGGCCGATGCCCTCGGCGCCGAGTTCGCGTGCCTTCTTGGCGTCACGCGGAGTATCCGCATTTGTGCGAACCTTAAGTTTTCTGTACTTGTCAGCCCAACCCATGATCCTGCCGAAGTCTCCGCCGATTTGAGCGTCAACTGTCGGGATGGCTTCACCGTAAATGTTACCGGTGGTACCGTCGATCGAGATCACGTCGCCCTCATGGAATGTCCTTCCGGCGAGAGTGAACTGTTTGTTCTCTTCATCCATAGAGATGTCGCCGCATCCCGAAACGCAGCAGGTCCCCATTCCGCGTGCAACGACTGCCGCGTGCGAGGTCATACCGCCGCGAACGGTAAGGATACCCTGCGAAGCCTTCATGCCGGTGATGTCCTCAGGAGATGTCTCAAGTCTGACAAGAACGACCTTCTTTCCGGCGGCTTTCCACTTCTCGGCGTCTTCAGCAGTGAACACTACCTGTCCGCAAGCTGCACCGGGAGATGCACCGAGTCCTCTGCCGAGGGGCTTCGCTGCCTTGAGTGCCTTCGTATCGAACTGCGGGTGAAGCAGAGTGTCAAGGTTACGGGGATCTATCATAAGGACGGCTTCCTTCTCGCTTCTCATACCCTCGTCAACGAGGTCGCATGCGATCTTGAGAGCTGCCTGAGCTGTACGCTTGCCGTTGCGGCACTGGAGCATATAGAGCTTGCCGTTCTCGACGGTGAACTCCATGTCCTGCATATCGCGATATCTGTTTTCAAGAATGGTGCAGACATCGACGAACTGCTTATAAGCATCGGGGAACTGCTCTGCCATCTGGGAGATGGGCATAGGAGTACGGACACCGGCAACGACGTCCTCTCCCTGGGCATTCACAAGGAACTCGCCCATGAGCTTCTTCTCGCCGGTAGCGGGATCACGGGTGAAGGCAACGCCTGTACCCGAGTTGTTGTTGAGGTTACCGAATACCATAGGCATTACATTGACGGCAGTACCCCAGCTGTAAGGAATATCGTTGTCGCGACGGTAAACGTTCGCACGGGGGTTGTCCCAGCTGCGGAAGACCGCGCGGATAGCTTCATAAAGCTGTGTCTTGGGATCGGAGGGGAAGTCGCTTCCGAGCTGGTTCTTGTACTCGGCTTTGAACTGAGTGGCAAGCTCCTTTAAATCGGCAGCGGTAAGTTCTACGTCGTACTGTACGCCCTTTTCCGCCTTCATCTTATCGATGAGCTGTTCAAAGTACTTCTTGCCGACTTCCATAACGACATCGGAGAACATCTGGATAAATCTTCTGTAAGAGTCGTAAACGAATCTCTCAAACTTGGGATCGGGGTTGGCTTTGATCATAGCGGCGCATACTTCGTCGTTAAGGCCGAGGTTAAGAATCGTGTCCATCATACCGGGCATCGAAGCGCGGGCACCCGAACGGACCGAAACGAGCAGAGGATTGGTGAGATCGCCGAACTTTTTGCCGTTGATCTCTTCCATCTTCTCGACGTTTTTCATGATCTCTGCCATGATCTCGTCGTTGATTCTTCTGCCGTCCTCATAGTACTGAGTGCAGGCTTCTGTCGTGATGGTGAAGCCCTGGGGAACAGGAAGCCCGATGTTGGTCATTTCGGCAAGGTTTGCACCCTTACCGCCGAGGAGCTCACGCATGTCGGCGTTGCCCTCAGTAAAGAGGTAAACATACTTTTTGCTCATGTTTTTTTCTCCTAATCATATATTTTGCATACAACGCATATTATAACATATTACTCGTGGATTTTTCAAGGGGTTAAGAGCATTTTTTTGGACTTTTCCGCAAATAATTCGCGCTTCAGACAAAAAAGATTGACAGGAGAACGTAATTAGGGTATAATATTAGCAATATTGATATTTGGAAAGTTGAAAATGAGTATATTCGATTTTTTTAAGCGCAATGAAAATACGCAGGCATCGGCTGGTCCGGTGGCTTTTCTTGTAGTAGGACTCGGCAATCCCGGCAGGGAATACCTTTACACACGCCATAACACAGGTTTTCTTACGCTTGACTATATCGCCGAACGGCTTTCGGTGACGGTCAACCGTGCAAAATTCAATGCACTCACCGCTGACGCGGTGATGGGAGGCTCCCGCGTGTTGCTTATGAAGCCCCAGACATACATGAATGAATCCGGTATCGCAGTCAGACAAGCGGCAGATTTTTATAAGATTCCTGCGGATCACATAATCGTCATTTCGGACGATATTTCCTTACCGGTAGGCAGGATGAGAGTCCGTCGGTCCGGTTCGGATGGCGGACAGAAAGGCATGAGGAGCATCATTGCTCACCTCGGAAGCGATTCTTTTCCGCGTCTTCGCATAGGAATAGGGGAAAAGCCGCATCCCGATTATCCGCTCGCCGACTGGGTGCTTTCCGAATTTACGAAGGATGAGCAGAAGATACTCTTTGACGAATTCGGAACAGCCATGAAAGGAATCGAAAGAATGGTTGCGGGTGACTTTGACGGAGCAATGATGTTATGCAACGGAAAAAACCGTTAAAATCTTTGGGAGAATGATATGTCTTTACTGACCGACGGGATCAGAACCGAAAGGGAATATACGCAATTTTTTAACGAGTTCAAAAGTCAGCTCGCCGCACGGAAAACGCGCCCTCTGCTTGTTACGGGTCTATGTGACGGGGCTGCCGATGCCTTTCTCGTATCGGTCATTTCCGACCTGAGAAAAGAGGGCGGCAGTACCCTGATAATCTGCCCCGACGAGAAGCTGTGCGGGCATTACAGCCGCCTCTTTTGCGCAGAATCACTGAAGGCGGCGGCATTCCTTTCGAGAGATCTTACATTTTATAATATTTCAGCCTCCCATGAGTATGAACATGAGAGGCTTATGGTTCTTTACGGGCTGCTTCTCGGAAGGCTTGACGCTGTGATAACTACGCCCGAAGCGGCTCTCGGATACACTATCCCGCCGGGCAGACTTATTGAAGCAACGGTAAATATTTCGGCGGACGGCACGATCGACCCCGACAGACTTACCGAGAAGCTGATCGGTATCGGATATCGCCGTGTAGAACTTGTCGAAAGTCCCGGTCAGTTTGCGCGCCGCGGCGGTATTATAGACATATATCCTCCGTTCGGTGATTACGTTTCGGAAAACGGAGAGAGCCTCAGTCCTTCGTCACCTTTGCGCATTGAACTTTTCGGAGATGAAGTCGACAGAATGGGAATATTCGATCCGAGAACACAGAGACTTTTGACAAATGTAAGGTCCGCAAAGCTTCCTCCGGCGCGTGAGGTCATATGCGACAGGGAAACGCTTGAGGAAATCCGAAAAACGGTATCACGTCTCAGATCAATGACAAAGGACGATAGCGCAAAGGAAGAGATTCGAAACGAAGAGAATGCAATCACAGAGGCGCTTAACACGGGTAGTGACGTTTCGTTTACTGACAAATATATTTCTAAAATATACCCCGAAAAGTGTTCGCTTCTCGACTATTTTACCGGGCGGAGCAGGGTATTCCTAAAAAATCCGTCGGAAATTGCCGAGAGGCTGAAGGCTACGTTGTGGCACTCGAATGAGAGGATCAAGGAGCTCGTTTCAGCCGGCACGGTATCACCGAAGTACGCCGATTATTCAAAAGAGCCGCCGGCTCTCGATGTTTTTTATGACAGATCGGCTACTGTTTATATCGATTCTATCGCGAGAGGGCTTTCATCGGTAAAGCTCGGAGGTATGTTCACTTTCCGATCAAGACACACGGTGTCATATTCGGGAAATCTTAATATGCTGACAGAAGACTTGACGCCTTATCGTGACGGAGGCTGGAGAGTGCTTATTGCTACCGGAAACGACACCGAGGCGGCAAATCTTTCCGGACTGCTTTCAGGTAACGGGTTCAATGCGATAGTGGGCGCGGAAACCGGTGAATTCAACGTTTCCGACATACCGCCGGGAACTGTAATCGTGACCTCGGGTGCAACGGTAAGCGGCTATGAGCTGATAATTCCGAAGCTTGCCGTACTGACTACGGTTGCAGATGAAAGAACGGCAAGTGCCGCCGCGGCAAGACTTCGCCGACGCTCAAAAAAGAAAAAGAGCGGAGAGACAATAATGTCCTTCAACGAACTGACCGTCGGTGACTACGTCGTTCACGAGAACTACGGTATAGGTCAGTATGAGGGAATAGAAAACCTTACGATAAACGGAGTCAGCCGCGACTATATCCACATAAAATACGCCGGATCGGACAAACTGTTTCTTCCAACAGACAAGCTCGATATGATCTCAAAATATATCGGCGCTCACGCTGACGACGGACTTGTCAAGCTCTCAAAGTTCGGCGGTGCCGAATGGGGAAGGGCAAAAGCAAAAGCCAAAGCTGCGGTCAAGGAGATCGCCAAGGATCTTATCAAGCTGTACGCGGAAAGAATGCGCCGCCCGGGGCACGCATTCCCGCCCGATGACGACTTTCAGCGCGATTTTGAGTCGGCATTCGAGTATGAGGAGACCGACTCCCAGCTTTCGGTCACAGAGGAAATCAAGGAAGACATGGAACGCTCTGTCCCCATGGACAGACTTCTTTGCGGAGACGTCGGATTCGGCAAGACCGAGGTTGCACTTCGCGCGGCGTACAAAGCCATACTTGACGGGAAGCAGGTAGCGATACTCGTTCCGACCACGCTCCTCGCTCTTCAGCACTATCAGACCGCGCAGAGCCGTATGCGAGCTTTTCCCGTTCACATAGATATGCTCTCACGCTTCCGTACGGCAAAGCAACAGGCAGCAACTCTTCGTGCTGTAAAGCGCGGAGAAGTTGATCTTCTTATCGGTACGCACCGTATGCTATCAAAGGACATAGCATTCAACGACCTCGGACTGCTGATAATCGATGAAGAACAGCGTTTCGGGGTTGCACAGAAGGAGAAGATCAAGCAGATCGCGGGGAATATCGACGTTCTGGCGCTGACCGCTACGCCTATACCGAGAACGCTGAACATGGCTATGAGCGGAATACGAGATATATCTGTGCTTGACGAAGCCCCGGGGGACAGACTTCCGGTACAGACCTATGTGCTTGAGGATGACGATCTCATAATATTTGAGGCGATAAGACGCGAGTTGCGACGCGGCGGACAGGTGTTCTATCTTCATAATATGATAGAAACGATAGATTCCGTGGCATCAAGGTTAGCTACGGCTTTCCCTGAAGCGAGAATAGTAACGGCGCACGGCAAGATGGAAAAGGATCGACTTGAGGATATATGGCGATCCATGCTTGCGGGTGAGATAGATATACTTGTCTGTACGAGCATCATTGAAACCGGGATAGATGTCCCGAACGCCAACACGCTTATAGTTGACAATGCGCAGCGGCTCGGGCTGTCTCAGCTCCATCAGATCCGAGGAAGAGTAGGAAGATCTTCGCGCCGCGCCTATGCTTATTTTACCTTCCCGAAGGGCAGGGCACTTTCCGAAATAGCCGAGAAAAGGCTTGAGGCTATCAGGGAATACGCAGAATTCGGTGCGGGCTTCAGAATCGCCATGCGTGACCTTGAGCTGAGGGGTGCCGGAAATCTTCTCGGAGCCGAACAGCACGGTCATCTCGACGCGATAGGCTACGATCTTTATATAAAGCTTCTGCACGAGGCCGTCCTTGAGGAGCAGGGAAAGCCGGTTGCCGCAAAAAATGAGTGCACGGTGTCGCTCGACGTTAACGCCTATATTCCGGAAAAGTACGTTAAATATCAGCCTCAGAGAATGGCACTTTATAAGAAGATAGCAATGATAGAAAGCGAAGAAGATATGAGCGATATCCTTGATGAGCTGTCCGACCGATTCGGCGAACCGCCGCAGGAGGCAATGAACCTTCTTAAGACAGCACTTATGCGCTCCTATGCCGTAAAATGCGGATTCGCAAAGGTAACGCAGAACGGCGTAAATATAAGCGTTTATCCGAATAAGCTGATGGTCGACGTCTGGCAGGAGCTATCGGATGAAACGGGCGTAAAAATGCGTGCTGTTATAGCCAACGAGGCCTATATTACCTTCAGAATCCCCTCGACAGGAGATCCTGTTGTCAAAATTAAAGATATGTTTGCCAAATATCTTGAAATTTCCCTGAAAAACGGGTAGACAAATCCGACATATCATTGTATAATACGATTAAGTAATCAAAAGCGAGGAAAAACATGAAAAAAACATTTGTGAGGATCATTGCGGCGGTACTGTTTATTGCCGTTCTGTTGCCTGCGGCGGTTTCGTGTTCTACGAATAATCAGGCGGTCATGAAATCCGATGGTGACAAAAATATAATATCCCTTGCGATGTATTCGCTTATTGCATCTCTGATGAAGGGTTCGGTCGCCTATTATGTCAGGCAGAATTACGGAGATTACAACAGCAGTAACTTCTGGGATGCCGTTATAAACGGAGATACTCAGATCACCTACAAAGAATACTATACGACAGTAATACAGGACAAGGCCAAATACTATCTTGCAGCCCTGAGCCTTTTTGACGAGCTCGGGCTTTCCCTCGCCGATAATGAGATAGCGTCCATCGACGAGGAGATGGCTGATTTTGTAAAGAATGACGGCGATAATTCAAAGAGCACGTTCAATGCAATTCTCGCGAAATACGGCTTCAACTACGATACCCTACGTGAATACAAAATATTCAATGCAAAGCTGAAGAAGCTATCCGATAGTCTTTACGGCGGCGGAGACAAGATCGCCGACAATGTAAAACAGGAATATTTCGAGAATCATTACGTAGGATTCAAGCAGATTATGATCCCGACATACAGATATGTGTATGTGAGAGACGAGAACGGCGACGATATATACTATCGCATTGACAGTAACGGCAATCCGGTCTATTACGAAAGACCGAACGGCGAAAAATCTCCGAGAATAGCCTATGACTCGGAAAACGGCATAAGGCTCTCGGTAGGTGACACGTATAACAAGGACTCGAACGGTGACGAGATATACTATCTCGTTGATGCAAATGGTGACTACATCTATCACGAAACCGCCGACGGAAAGAAGACTCCGCGCAAGGCTTACAATACCGTTGCCGGCAAGCGCCAGGCTGTTTATGAAAACGGTGCACAGAAGACAGAGAGCATGTCATCCGAAGAGTTAAGACAAATCAAAGATAACGTCGAACAAATAGAAACACTCATCAAAAAAGGCGACTATGACTATTTCGATGATCTTATCACGCTTTATGATAAGAGCTACGGAACCGAAACGGGCGAGTCAAGCACACAAATGACTTACCTTGACAAGGATCTGGTATATACCAACTTCTCAAACGGCGGAGCGCTTATAGATACCTTTGCGGAAATGGTAAGCGAACTTTCGGCAGGAGAATACAAGGTCTACAAATCGGATTACGGCTATCACATTATAATGCGTTATGAGCTTGAACGAGGAGCTTTTTCCAAGAGCGAATACTCGACTCAGTTTGTCGACAGTAACGGAAATTTTGACTTCAACAAAAATCTTTGCAGTGAACTTCTCATGAAGCGCCTTGCTCCTTACGTAGAGAAGGTGAAGGTCGACAAAGCTCTTGCCGACAAGGTCGATATTTCGACGATAAAGCCGAATTATAATTTTTATTGAAAAAAAAGCATTGACAAACGGGCAGAAAGTGATATAATATGCCTGTTGCAAAAATAAAAACAGAATAACCGCAGGGGCGCTGGCGTTACGCCGGCTGAGACGGAGCAGGGCTCCGAACCCTTTAACCTGATACGGATAATGCCGGCGTAGGAAGACTTTTACCGACCGAAAGCGGCATTTTGCCCGTTCGGTCGGTTTTTCACATGAAAGGAAAAAATCATGCAGACAAAAGGAAAAAACAGAGTAAGAAAACTCGTTGAATGTGCGGTCATGATCGCATTGGCATCGGCTCTCAGCTTCTTCCCGATACTGAAGATGCCTTACGGAGGTTCGGTGACGTTTGCTTCAATGCTTCCCATTATTCTTATAGCTTACCGCAACGGTATCGGATGGGGACTTGGAAGCGGATTTGCATTTGCCTTTATTCAGCAGATGCTCGGACTGGACAATCTTTCATACGTCTCAACATGGCAGTCGGTACTTGCCGTAATTATCCTTGACTATGCGCTCGCGTTCGTGGTACTCGGACTCGGCGGTATTTTCCGCGGGAAGCTGAAAAATCAAAGCGCTGAAATGGTTCTCGGCACGGTCTTTGTCTGCGCACTACGTTATCTTTGCCACGTAATATCCGGAGCAACGGTATGGGCGGGGATTTCGATCCCGACCAAGGCAGCTCTTATTTATTCGATAGGCTACAATGCAACATATATGCTTCCGGAGGTCATCGTAACGGCGGTTGTCGCCTACTACGTAGCAAGTATGATAGATTTCCGGAAGGAAAAGATCGGCAGGATCTCTGCATCGGACGAAAAGATAAAGCTCCCGACCTCCTGCATAGTCCTTCGAATAGTATCGACAACCGTCGCCGTTGCCGCAACGGTATTTGATGCCGTAGCTATATTCAGTCACATACAGGACGGAGATAGCGGAGAATTCACCTTTGCTCATATGGGAGAGGTCGCATGGACACCCGTAATTATTGTCAGCGCCGTTGCGGCGGTCATACTTGTCGCTTCCTGCATAGCTATTTCGGTCATAAAGAAAAACGCGAACTCAGGAATGCTTGACAAATAATCAAAAAGTGATATAATAGCATAGGCAACTTTGCCGGACGGCTGCGCGGTATCACGCCGAAAGGTATTACCGTGAGGAAAGTCCGGGCTTCAAAGGGCAGGATAGCTGATAACATCAGCCGCAGGTGACTGCCGGGAAAGTGCAACAGAAATAAACCGCCCGCTTTGCGGGTAAGGATGGAAACGCGGGGTAAGAGCCCACGAGTTCCCGTGGTAACACGGGTCCGCTGTAAACCCTATCCGAAGCAACACCGTATGGAGATCGTTTGCCCGACACATATCTCCGGGTGGCATTGAGCGAAAGCTCATGAGCGTACCGGCGACGGTGCGCAAAGATAGATGGCCGTTCAAGACAGAACCCGGCTTATAGGTAAAGTTGTCGATATGTGAAATACATTCAAATAAAAGCCCGTATCACGGGCTTTTATTTGTTCAATCAGACAAAATCAGAATTTTTGTCGAAAAGCTGTTTACAAACGCCGGATTGTGTGTTACAATAAGCGCAAATCATGATAATATCCTGCCGGGGCAGATGGTCGGCAAGAATATCGGTGTGTTTTCTGAATAGTAATTGCCGTTAGTCTTGCCGAATGGCAAGATTTTTTGTTTTCTGTAAATTCAGACGGTGCAGATGACCGCCTGTAAAAATAAAGGGAGAAACGAAAATGAAACTAATCTACGGCGTAAAAGACAAACCCAAGTTCGGACAACTCATCATCTTTTCACTTCAGCAACTTCTCGCAATAATGACCGCAACGCTTGTCGTTCCCGTTATCATCGGAAACGGAATGAGCTCGGCTGCGGCACTCTTCGGTGCCGGTGTCGGAACTATTGTCTACCTCCTGTTCACCCTCTTCAGAAGCCCCGTGTTCCTCGGTTCTTCCTTTGCGTTCATCGGCTCGATGACTGCGGCATTTGCCGGCGGTGTGTCGATGTCGCTCGGATACCTCGGTCTGATTTTAGGTGCTGCCTTTGCGGGTCTTGTCTATGTTGTGATCGCGATAATAGTCAAGCTCGTCGGAGTAAAATGGATCAATAAGCTGATGCCTCCCGTTGTCATAGGACCGACGGTCGCGGTCATCGGACTCTCGCTTGCCTCCAATGCAACGGGCGATGCAGTAAGCGGCGGACTTAAGACCGCTGAAGGGGCATCGGTCTGCTCTCCCTTAATAGCGCTGGTCTGCGCAATAGTAACCCTTCTTACCGTAATAATCTGCTCAACTTACGGCAAGAAGATGGCTAAACTCATCCCCTTCGTAATAGGTATCGGAGCCGGCTATCTCTGCGCGACAATCTTCACTGTTGTCGGAAATATTGCCGACGTCGATGCGCTCAAGGTCATTAACTTCGGAGTATTCTCAAGCCTTCTCGATAATGGCAAGGTAACGCTCTCTACCTTCTTTGCAGTCCCCGACTTTACCTTCCTTACCGCTCTCGGCGGATTCAAGGAACTGACCCCCGCATACGTCGGCACGATCGCGGTGGCATATGTACCGGTCGCCTTCGTTGTATTCGCAGAGCATATTGCCGATCATGAGAATATCTCGACAATAATCGGAACGAACCTTCTTGAAAACCCCGGACTTCACAGAACGCTTCTCGGCGACGGTGTAGGCTCAATGGTCGGCGCAATCTTCGGCGGTTGCCCCAATACCACCTACGGTGAATCGATAGGATGCGTTGCCATCACGAGAAATGCCAGCATATACAGCATCCTCGGCGCGGCAATAGGAGCTATCATCATATCCTTCCTGACCCCGTTCGTAGCCTTTGTCAACTCGATACCCTCATGTGTAATGGGCGGTGTCTGCATGGCTCTCTACGGATTCATTGCAGTGTCCGGTCTTAAGATGCTCAGAGGAATAGACCTTGGAGAGAACAGAAATCTCTTCGTAGTATCTACTATCCTTATCGCAGGTATCGGCGGTCTGTCGGTCTCCTTCGGAAAGATAACTCTTACGGCAGTCGCAACTGCGCTGATCCTCGGAATAATTGTAAACGCGATCCTCTCGAATAAGAAGGATAAGTCAAACTACACTGCCGACGAGATCAAGAGCATGAAATCCGAGGACGAAAAGAAAAAATAAACAGGTTAACAAAGTGTAAACATTATCAAATAGGGGTTTACACGTAGAGCCTGCTGTGGTATAATTCACGCATTAAAATATCGTGATAGAGGCGCGAGGTTAAAAATTAGCATATCCGAGGCAGCGAAGCCACAGACGGTATGTGAAAGGGAACCTTGCCGAAACGGATACCGATCGCAACGGTATTCAGTTGGGCGTCAGGATAATATCCTGCCGACTGTCGCATAAGCGGAGTGCTATCGGATAACTCACAGTATAATACATGTAATGTGTTTGTTTGAGGTGTCGGAGCATTTCGCTCCGACACCTCTTTTTTCGATATAAAAATATAAAAGGAGAAACATCATGAAAAGAACACTTATCTCGGTCATCACTTTAGCGCTTGTAATTATCTGCCTCCTGTCATCTTGCGGTGCTCAGGGGAACTCCGTCGATATGAGCAACTTTACAAAGCTCTCTGAGCTTGAAGGGCTCAGAATCGCAGCACAGAACGGAACCTTCCATGCAGACGCATTGTCGCAGATCAAGAATGTCAAAAGCTCGACATATCCCGAATTTGCCGACCTTC
>CALYSG010000009.1 GCA_945485605.1 uncultured Clostridia bacterium | reverse complement strand
ACCTATCGGTCGAGAGTTATGTGATCATGCCAAATCATATTCATATTATGCTCCGAGTCGACGGCGAGGAAAACGGACCGTCGAGGACGCCGGTCCCTACTTTTTTAGCATCAGCTCCGGGTGAAGTCTTCACCCTTCAGTGAATAAACCGCGAGGATCGGCTGCAGGCACTGCCCGCCACTGCCCGCCTGCCCGCCGCGACGCTCATTTTGTGACTTTAATCACTATAAAAGTCGTAAAATTCGTAGGTAAAATTGTGCAAAAAGGAGATATATTGCGGTTGACTTAAAGGCTTCTATATGGTAAAATAAGCCAACCCACAGGAAAACAGGAGGAAAAAGCCTATGAAGCCTGACATTCTGGTCAACAAAAAGCTGACCGATGCGGAGCTCGAGCGGATCGGAAGCTTCGGAAGCGAAGAATTCCCCATCGTCTTCGCAATCGTCGGCGATGTCTCGGGCGAGGGACAATACTCGCGCTCGGTCTTCGCCGCCGCCGAAAATGAGCTTTTCGTTTTCGACCTCGACAGAAATGACCCGCCGTACAGCCTTAGGTTCTCCGACATACAGAAGATCTTCACCAAACGTATGTACGGAAATGCCTTTATCCGCGTGATCCTCAAGGGAGAGGACAAGCCTCGCAACATCTTCCGCTATACTCTCAGCATAGCCCAGCTCTGCGACTCCGCGATACTCTTTGTCAAGAACATAATCGGAGGGGCTGATCCGTCAGAGCAGGCTGAGATCATCGCCGCCACCTACGAAAAGCAGCTCTCGGTCTGCCCGAAGTGCGGCAGAACTCTCTCGGCTCCCGGTGTCAAGTGCATCAACTGCGAGGGAAAAAGAAAGGTCATCTCGCGCCTTGCCGTATACATGAAGCCCGAGATGAAGACTCTCATATTCTCTGTCATAATCTCGGTAGTAACGACCTCGCTCGCGCTGATCCCCCCCTACCTTACAAAGACCCTTGTCGACAATATCCTGAAGCAGGGAAACACAGCCGACACGGTCATAAGCCTATCGGACATTCTCGAAATGCCGATCGGGGCTACCCTTACGGCACAGCAGTCTCTGATCCTTATAGGCATACTTCTCGCCTTGATCCTTATCGTCCGCCACGCGCTCAGTGCGGTGCGCGGATATTATCTGCGCCGCAGCGGAGACAGGATAGTCAAATCGCTCCGCGACGACGTTTACGAGCACGCGCAGCACCTTCCGATGAGATTTTACGACAAGACCTCGACCGGTTCTGTCATAAACCGTATCTCGGGCGACAGCTCGACTCTTCGGTCCTTCATGCTCAGAATAACGCAGGAGGTCGTCGTCCAGTTCTTCAAGATGATCGGAATCATAATAATTATGGTAGCGATGAACGGTCGGCTTGCGCTCTACTCGCTCATTCCCGTACCCTTCGTCGTTGTGGGCGCACGGATATTCTCGAAGAAGATCGCACCCTTCTACCGCCGTATCTGGAGACGGTGGGCGGCGGTCTCGGGCGTTCTTACCGACACGATACCCGGTATCAGAGTCATAAAGTCATTCACTAATGAAAAGAACGCGACGGAGCTGTTCGAATCGAAGAACAACGACTGGTATGAGACAGACATAAAGGCGGGCAAGATCCTTAACATCTACCCCTCGGTCGTCAATACCTTCGTCGGCTTCGGTTCGGTCGTCATATGGATGCTCGGCGGTCTTTCGGTCCTGAAGGTCACCGGTGGAGCCGTCGGAGACCTTACTGCAGGTATGCTCGTATCCTTCATCTCCTACGCCTCCATGTTCTACGAACCGGTGAACTTCTTTGCGAACCTCAACGATTCGTATCAGAGCGCCCTCTCATCCGCGGAGAGGATCTTCGATATCCTTGACGCCGAGCCCGAGCACGACTTCGGAAAGGGCAACAAGCTCTCGGAGATGAAGGGCAAGATCGAATTCAGGCACGTCAGCTTCTCCTTTGACCGCACGAAGAAGGTCCTTGAGGATGTGAACATCACGATCGAGCCGGGGGATATCGTCGGTATCGTCGGAACGACGGGATCGGGAAAATCGACGCTCGTGAACCTCTTTTTGCGTTACTATGACCACTACCAGGGCAAGATACTTGTCGACGGGGTCGATATACGCAAGATAGATATGGAATATTACCGCTCGCAGATCGGTTACGTTCAGCAGGAACCGATGATGTTCCACGACACGATCTTCAACAACATCGCCTACGGAAACACATCCTACTCGGTCGATGACGTAATAAACGCCGCCGATATTGCGAACGCGCACGAATTTATCGTCCGTCAGCCCGACGGATACGATTCGGTTCTCGGCGAGAGGGGCGTGGGGCTTTCGGGAGGCGAGCGTCAGAGACTCTCTATCGCACGCGCCGTGCTGAAGAACCCGAGCATTCTCGTCTTTGACGAGGCTACGGCGTCGGTCGACTCGGAGACCGAGCACCTCATCCAGGACGCTATCGAGAGGCTCATCAGCGGAAGAACGACGATCATGATCGCGCACAGGCTCTCGACCTTAAGCAAGGCGAACAAGATAATCGTCGTCGACAACGGCAAGATCCTTGAATGCGGTACGCCGGACGAGCTTCTTGAAAAGAAGGGCAAGTACTGGAAGCTCGTGCAGATCCAGTCTATGGCAGACCGCGTAGCCGAGCAGAAGCGCGCCGAGAAATTTGATTGAGGGGGAAGGGGATATGGCACGTTACATCGTTACCGAAAAAGATAAAATAGTGCGCACCGACACCTACCTTGTGCGCGTCGAATGTGAAAACGGCGAGATCCTTTCCGATCTCGAGCCGCGAAGGCTCTTTCCGCTGTCGAATCCGAACGAATATATCACTCTCCTTGACAGCAAGGAAAAAGAAAAAGCCCTCATAAAATCGCTCGCCTCGATCACCGAGGAATCGAGAAAAGCGATAGAGGACTGCTTCGGGGACTACTATATGATCCCGCAGATAACTGCGGTCCGCGCGGTGGAGGACAAGCTCGGAACGCTCAAGTGGAAGGTCATGACCGATCGGGGCGAGGTATCGTTCAGCATACGGAACCGACACAGCGACATAAAGGTCCTCGACGGGAACAGGCTCTTTGTCCGCGACTCGAACGACAACAGATACGTTTCCGACCTTGCAAAGCTCGACAAGGCAAGCATGAGACTGATCTTCAGCTATCTCTGAGAAGGGCGTAGCCGAGGGAGCGATGGGTGGCGATCGCTTTTTCCGCGCCCGCGGCGGCGAGCTTCTTCCGTATATTGCATATATAGACATCGGCGGCGTTGCCTTTCATGCCGAGAAGGGAATTTATCCTTTCGCGACTGACCGGCTCGCCGCCGGCTTCGTAAAGCAGCGAGATAACCCGGCGCT
Organism: uncultured Clostridia bacterium; assembly: GCA_945485605.1. GTDB lineage: Bacteria > Bacillota > Clostridia > Oscillospirales > CAG-272 > RGIG3994. The sequence continues at coordinate 17,459 of CALYSG010000009.1, read as the reverse complement.
CTGCGCGCGAGAGCTTCACCTTCTCCCCGCCGCAGAGAAGTCCGTCCGGCAACAGAGAAAGTCCCACGGGGGCTTTTTCTTTTACGCCTTCTTTGAAAAAAGGCTCAAAGGCGGCGACCGCCTCTCTGAGCGAAGAGAGGCTGAAGGGGCGGAGAAGGCAGGCATCAAAGCCCTCGCGAGGCTCGCGGCTTATGCAGAGAGTGAACAGATGATCCCTCGCGGCGGGGACGTTTACCTGATCGGTGATGAGCAGGCGGCACTCGGCGCCCCGCACCGTACCGACCGAATAACCGGCGGCGGTCAGCTCGGAAAAGATCAGCACCGAGAGCGTCGGATCGCTCAGAGAAAGCGTTATATCGTAGGTCATACGTCCTGTTCCTTTCTGTCGAGAAGAGAATAGAGGATATCCTTCATCTCATCAAAGGTCTCTGCAGAATTCAGGGAGGCTCTCGCCGATGCCGAGCCTCTGAAGCCCTTTGTATATAAAGAGATCCTGCCTCGCGCCTCGGCGACTCCGCGGTTGCCTCTTCCGTTTACGAGCGAGGAGGCGTGTCGGACAGCCGTTTCGATCCTCTCTTCATCGGTCGGGGGGATATAGGGCTTGCCGTCAAGATATGCGGATATCTCGCAAAAGATCCAAGGATTCCCGAGCGTCCCGCGGGCGAGCATAAGTCCGTCACAGCCGGTGTATTCGAGCATCCGCTTGGCGTCCGCCGCCGAGTTTATGTCTCCGTTCCCGATAACCGGAACCGAGACGGCTTTTTTTACGTTTTTTATTACGTCAAGGTCGACACCGGGCGAGTAGAACTGATCTCTCGTCCTTCCGTGGACGCATATGAGCGAGGCGCCCGAAGCCTCGAGTCGCTTTGCAAGCTCGGGAGCGTTTACGTGAGCGCGATCCCAGCCCGCGCGGATCTTCACGGTGACGGGAAGAGAGGTTCCCTCGGCTACCGCGCGGACGACTGCGGCGGCGCGCTCGGGGTCCTTCATAAGAGCCGAGCCCTCGCCGTTACCGGTGACCTTCCTTACGGGGCAGCCCATATTTATATCGATGGCGCAGGGAAATTCCCCCGCCGCCCCGCGGTAAGAGAGAGTAGAGATAAGGCTCGCCGCCCGCTTCATAAAATCGGGCTCGCCTCCGAATATCTGGACCGCCGTCGGGGGTGCTCCCGGCTCGATATAGGCAAGGTCAGCCGATTTATGGAGCGCGCCCGAGCGCGACAGCTCGTCGTAGCAGAGCGCCTTTGCCGAAACCATCTCGGAAACGGTATATTCGGCGCCCTGCTCGAAGCATATACGGCGGAAGAATCTGTCCGAAAAGCCCGCCATCGGCGCGAGCATAAGTCCGTGCCGCAATATTGTTTTACCTATTTTAACCGACATTATTTCTTATCGCCTTTATTCTGTGACGGCTTTTTCGGTGATGGGCGGATCTTTACGTCCGAATCGTCGCCGTCGGGCAGCTTTTTGCTCTTTTCTTTTCCGTCAGAGCGCTTTTTGCCGCTTCCGATCTCGACCTTGTAATTTTTTCTGAACCACACGACGAAGACCGTCACTACGGCGATGAGCGCCGCCGCACCGAGAACCGAAAGTATTACTATCAGCATGGTGTTTCGGTATTCCTTCGCAGCGTAGATCGCCGTGATCCTCAGCTCCGCCTTGTCATCCTCTCCGGTCGGCTCGACCGAGAGGCGAAGCTTCAGCGGGGACTTGCCGAGTCCCTCTTTTTTGTATTCCGAGATATCAAAAGCGTATGCCTGCTCTCCCGAGAGTGCATCTACCTGACTTTCGTAGAGCGCAAGGCTTCCGTCGTCGCGCCTCTGCTCAAGGGTGAGGATCAGCTTCGCCGGAGAAGACAGGTTCATAATGAATATCACGCTGTTGCCCGAGACGAGAGAAGTATCTGCCGATCCGTTGAATACGAGGACCTTCTGTGCCGCAGAAGTCCTCTGTACCGACACGAGCAGTCCGGACGAGAGCGAGGCGTAGGACTTTCCGCCGAAGGCAAAGAATCCGAGAGTGTCGCCCGCGGAGGTAAAGTCGAATATCTTCGAGGCGTCGTAGTTGACCATGACCGTCTCCTCGACCGTCTTGTCCGCCGCCTTCTCGACGATCCCTGCGACTTCGCTGACTGTCAGGCGGTTGACGGCAGCAAAGGCTCGGTTGTTTTCATAGAGCGAGTCCCACTTGCCGCCCTCGATCGCGCTCCCGACGAAATCTCCGATCGGGTAATCGGTGTCGATATACTTCATTATCCTTCGTATATGAGTGCGGGGCTCGACGGGTCTGCCCTCGCTGTCGGAGGTGAACAGCCCGCTCTTATTTTTCCCGCTGTCAAAATGCGACGAATAGACGAGTGCTCCTATGCTCTTGGTTTCGAGTGCGCAGTAATAGGCGTAGGCATACGATGCCGCCTGATTTATCTCATCGGCTGTCGGATCCTTGCTCTCCGAGAGAGCGACAGAGAAGCCGTCGACAATTACCTTTCTCGGCTCCCCGCAAAAGAGCATCTTCTCGGTCGGCATGATGTCGGTCGTAAGTGCGCGGAGGTTCGAGGGCGTGAGGTAGTCTCCGTTGCCCGAGTCGTCGTACCAGATACGGTCGGTGGCGACCGACGTCGCCTTTATGTTCGCGGCAACTCCCCACGGGAAATCTCCGGTCGCGGCGCTGTAAGCGGCGAACTCCGAAAGAAATTCCGAGCCCTTCATGTCGGGAGAGGCACCTCCGGCTCTCTTAAGTCTGTGGTCGACGGTTATATAGACCTGCCCGTTTCCGCAATGCGAGACGAGAGAGGTATAGAGCGTCCTTGCAAGATCGTAATAAGCCTCAAAATATCTGTTACCGAGAGTCCCGCAGTCGGCATTTACCGATGGCGTATTCGCCCCGATGCCCGCGATGAAATCCGAGCAGAAGCCGACTCCGTTCGATATGTCGGTGTAGCGCTTCGCCATATAGTCAAAGAAGCCCGCCGCGCACGCAGCACCTTCGGGTGAGGCGAAATTTATCGTATAGCTGTCCGAGCCCTTGACCGTTCCGGGGCAGGCGAGGAGCGCGAGCGAGCCGGTAAGCTCCTCCTCACTCTTTCCGAGAGTGAAGCGGAAATAGACCTTCACGCCGTTGTCGGTGAGAAATCGCACGCGGGAATCGAGTGACGAAAGGGCTGTCGGCGAGATAAAGTACGTCCTGCCGTTATATATGTAGCTCTCGGCGCCGTTGCCGTCGAAGGTGAGATATTCGTCGAGCCTTATGTCTATCACTGCGTGCGAAACTCCGAGCGAGACGGCGTCGGTGTCCTCGACCGCAGCAAGTCCCTTTATCGAGAGGGGCTCCTTTTTCTCGGGACGGTTGCCCTCTCCGAGAAGCTCGGGGTTGCTTACATATGCCGGAAAAGAGGTCGCCTGCACGAACCTGTTCGATCCGCTGTCGAAAAAGGCTCCGACAAAGCGGCAGGCGAGCAGGGACGTGCTGCCGTTGCCGTTAAGGGGAATTTCAAGATCGAGACGGTCGGCTGCCTTTTTCTTTGTAAGAGGAGAGACACCTCCGCCCTGATAATTTGCGTCCGCAAGGCTCTGCCCCGGCTGAAGGGCAAAGATATAAAGCTCCGATTCGCCCTTGTAGCGGTCAAGAAGGTCGGTGTCGGGGCATATCGTCAACTGTATTTTATCCTTTGAGGCAAGTGTCGCCTTCACCGTATCGGGGTCGACCGGTCCTTTCGCGCAGGAGGAAAGGAAGGTCAGCCCGGCAAAAACAAACACCGCGGCGATAAGAAATGTCAGCCTGAATCTTTTCATAACATTCTCCTTCGGATATAATTTATCATTTTAATTATAGCATAAAAATGCTTTTTCCGCAAGTGTGCGAATATAATGTAAGGAAAAAACGGCTAAGGGAAGGAAAATACCATGAAACCGATAAAGACCGCGCTATGCCTTATTCTTCTTTTATTTATCACGTCATCTCTCTTTGGCTGCGGCACGGGAAGGCAGGAAAGAAGGCTCGCCTTCCTCGGCAAAGCCATCCGCGCCGAGATCGAGGCGGAGAGGGAAGGGAAGAGCTTTCGCGGCATCCTTGAGCTCGGGGAAGTGAAAGAGAGCGGAGAAAGATCAATGCGGCTGACCTTCACCGCCCCGAAAAGCCTTGAAGGCATCATCGCGGAAAAGCGCGGGGACAGCCTCACTCTCGGCATCGGCGGCAAGACCTTTGACTCGCCCGAAGCGGCATCGGCTCTTCTGCGCGTCGGGGAGCTTTTCTCGGACACGGGTGTGCTTCTCTCGGCAAAAAGGGTCAGAAGCGGAGAGGAAAATCTAACCGAGCTGACTCTTTCCTCCTCGGCGGGCGACAGAGTGCTGACGCTGAATCAATCCGACAGACTGATCTCGATCGCCGCAGAGGATATGAAGGTCAGAATTGTCTGGATCGAAACTTCAAGATAGATATTTCGAGCACCAAAGCTCTCTCAGAAGCAAAAAAATCTCCCGCGGCAAAAAAATTTGTCCGAAACTATTTATTATTTTCGAAAAGTGTGATATAATAGGACGTTAATGAATTTTTTGATACGGGAGAGATTTTTGTGATCAGAGAAGATTTAAGGAACATCGCGATAATTGCGCACGTAGACCATGGAAAGACGACGCTTGTCGACCAGATGCTGAAGCAGGGCGGAGTCTACCGCGACAATCAGGCGACGACCGAGAGAGTCATGGATTCGGGCGACCTTGAACGCGAGAGAGGCATCACTATCCTCGCAAAAAACACCGCAATACACTATAACGGTGTGAAGATAAATATAGTTGACACTCCGGGACACGCCGACTTCGGCGGCGAGGTCGAGCGTATCCTCAAGATGGTGAACGGAGTCCTTCTGCTCGTCGACGCGGCGGAGGGTCCGATGCCGCAGACACGCTTCGTCCTTCAGCGTGCGCTCGAGCTGAATCACCGCGTCATCGTCGTCGTAAACAAGGTGGACAAGCCCGACGCCCGTCCCTATGAGGTCGTTGACGAAGTGCTTGAGCTGCTTATGGACCTCAACGCGACCGACGAACAGCTCGACAGCCCGATGCTCTTCTGCTCGGGGCGCGACGGCACGGCTTCCTACTCGCCCGATGAGAAGGGAGAGGACCTCAGACCTCTGTTCGACACTATCCTCAAATATATGAAAGCTCCCGAGGGAGACCCCGACGCGCCGCTCCAGATGCTCGTCTCGACGATCGACTATAACGACTACGTCGGACGTATCGGCATCGGAAGGATCGAGCGCGGCACGATGCGTCAGAATCAGGACGCGACTATCTGCAATTATCATGAAAACAAGCCCAACAAACGCATAAAGATCGTCTCGATGTATCAGTTCGACGGACTCTCAAGGATCCCCTGCACCGAGGCAAGGGTCGGCGACATAATCGCCTTCTCGGGAGCGGAGGAGATCACGATCGGCGACACGATCACGGATCCGGCGACCCCCGAGCCGCTTGAATTCGTCAAGATAAGCGAGCCGACCCTTGAGATGACGATCTCGGTAAACGACAGCCCCTTCGCCGGCAAGGAGGGCAAGTTCGTCACCTCGCGCCAGCTCCGTGCAAGGCTCTACCGTGAGCTGCTGAAGGACGTTTCGCTCCGCATAAGCGACGGTGAAACGACCGATGAGTTCAAGGTCGCGGGGCGAGGCGAGATGCACCTCTCGATCCTCATCGAGACCATGCGACGTGAGGGATACGAGCTGACCTGCTCAAACCCGCGCGTTCTCTACAAGGAGATCGACGGCGTAAGGTGCGAGCCCATGGAGCGTGTCACGATCGACGTTCCGTCGGAATACGTAGGTGCCGTCGTCACGAAGCTCGGGCAGAGAAAGGGCGACCTTATCGAGATGAACCCGATCGGAAACCGCACAAGGGTGATATATTCGATCCCCTCACGCGGGCTTTTCGGATACCGAGCAGAATTCATGACCGATACTCACGGCGAGGGTATCCTCAATACGATATTCGACGGCTACGCGCCCTTCCGCGGAGAGATCACGATGCGCTTCACCGGCTCTCTGATCGCCTCCGAAGCCGGAGAGACTACGAGCTACGGACTCTATAACACGCAGGACCGCGGTCAGCTCTTCGTCGGGGTCCAGACTCCGGTCTACGAGGGCATGATCGTCGGTGTCAACCCGAAAAACGAGGATATCACGGTCAACCCCTGCAAGAAGAAGCACCTCACGGCTATCCGTTCGAGCGGTGCCGACGAGAAGCTGATCCTTACCCCCCCGATCATCATGACGCTTGAAAAGGCGATCGAATTCATCGCCGACGACGAGCTTATCGAGGTAACGCCGAAGTCGATAAGGCTCCGCAAGCGTATACTCAACACCGAGACTCGCCTCAAATGGCAGAGCAAGGTCAAAAAGGGTATCGTAGGAAACTGAAATCAAATAAAAACTCGGCAGCGGAGACTTTTTTAAAAAAGTCTCCGCTGTTTTGTCTTTCCGACGGGAATACTTATATTATGAAAAAATACAGGTACTACTATTTTGACGAGCGGAACGACGATTTCGCGAACACGGGAATCAAGAGGAAGGACCTGCCCGAGGGTTACAGATACCTTCCAGACGCCCCTCTTTATAAAGTCGCGAAGCCGACCGTCTATTACGGCGTGATGCCGGTCGCCTCGTGGCTCCTTTACCGCGTTTTGCGTGTAAGGCTTTTAAACCGCGGGGTGCTTGACACCGGAAGGGAAGCGCGGAAAGGCTTCTTCATCTACGGAAACCATACCTCCTACCTCACCGACGCGCTGACCTCGCCGATCGCCGCCTTCCCGAGGCAGTGCTACACCGTAGTCAGCCCCGAAGCGCTCAGCGTCTGCGGTATCCGAACGCTCGTGCGGCTTCTCGGCGCTCTCCCGACACCATCGGGGCTGAAGGGCTACGTGGAATTCAACCGCGCGATAGAGGAGCTTTACCTTGCGGGCAACGCGATAACGATCTACCCGGAGGCGCATATCTGGCCAAAGTACAACGGCATCAGGGACTTTCCGTCTGCGTCGTTTGCCCACGCGGTAAAGCTCGGCGCCCCGTGCTATGCGAAGACCACGGTGTATAAAAAGCTGCCGTCGGGGAGAACTCATCCGACCGTGATCTTCGACGGGCCGTTTTATCCCGACACGAGCCTGCCCCCCGCGAAGGCACGCGAGGCGCTCCGCGACCGCATCTTTGCGACGATGACATTAAGGACAAGGGAGTACGCCTCCTCCCCCGACCGCTGCCGCAGGTATATCAAGGTCATGTCTCCCGACCTTGTGAGAACGGAGGTTACAAGAAAAAATAAAGATGAAGGGTGAAGCATCGGCTCATGGCGAATGCTTCACCCTTCGGTTAATGATACGAAAGCCTTGGGCTCGGGGCTGCCCTGAATGAGCTGCCCCGTATTTAATGTTATTCGAGCTCGAATGCGCCGGTATAGAGCCTGTAATATGTGCCCTTCTCGGCAATGAGCTTTTCGTGGTTTCCTCTCTCGATGATCCTTCCGTGGTCGAGGACCATGATAACGTCCGAGTTTCTGACAGTAGAGAGTCTGTGCGCTATGACAAAGACCGTTCTGCCCTTCATCAGAGCGTCCATGCCCTTCTGAACTATCGCCTCGGTGCGTGTATCTATCGAGCTCGTCGCCTCGTCAAGGATCATGACGGGAGGGTCGGCGACCGCGGCGCGCGCGATCGAGAGAAGCTGTCTCTGTCCCTGCGAAAGTCCCGACCCGTCGCCCTCAAGCATCGTATTGTAGCCGTCGGGCAACATTCTGATGAAGCCGTCTGCGTTCGCGAGCTTTGCGGCGGCGACGCACTCCTCGTCGGTCGCGTCGAGCCTTCCGTACCTGATGTTGTCCATAACCGTACCGGTGAATAGGTTGACGTCCTGAAGGACTATGCCGAGCGAGCGGCGGAGATCCGCCTTCTTTATCTTATTGATATTGATCCCGTCATATCTCACCTTACCGTCGGCAAGGTCGTAGAAGCGGTTGATGAGGTTCGTGATCGTCGTCTTTCCGGCGCCCGTCGCACCGACAAGAGCGACCTTCTGACCCGGCTTTGCATAGAGCGTGATATCGTGAAGGACTATCTTTCCCTCCTCGTAGGCGAAATCGACATTGTCAAAGACTATATCGCCCTCGAGCTTTGTATACGTGACGCTTCCGTCCGAACTGTGGGGATGCTTCCATGCCCAGATACCGGTATGCTCATCGGTCTCGGTAAGCTCGCCGTTTATATCGTATTTCGCGTTGACAAGGGTCACATAGCCGTCGTCGGTCTCGGGCTTCTCGTCAAGGAGCGAGAAGACGCGCTCGGCGCCCGCCATAGCCATGGCGATCGAATTGACCTGATTCGTGAGCTGAGTTATCTGGTTTGAGAACTGGCGGGTCATTCCGAGGAAGGAAACGACGACCGCTATCTCGAGCATTCTGTGTTCGGGACCGTTTATCAGCCAGTTGAGCGAGGGGTTCACCGCACCTCCGATGAGGAGCGCCCCGCCGACGAAGGCGACGAGAACGTATAGGATATTGCCTATATTGCCCATTATCGGCATAAGGATATTCGCAAACTTGTTTGCGTTCGTCGAGTCGGCGCAGTACTGCTCATTGAGCTTATCGAAGTCGCGCTCTGCCTCTTTTTCGTGGCAGAATACCTTGACGACCTTCTGCCCGTGCATCATTTCCTCGACGAAGCCCTCGACCTTACCGATGGTTTTCTGCTGACGGACGAAGTATTTCGCCGACGTCCCGCCGATGAACTTCGTCACGAAGAGCATACCGATGACTCCCGCAATGACGACAAGCGTCAGCCAGACCGAGTAGTAGAGCATTATCGCAAACAGCGCGATAAGCATAAGTGAGGACTGGAAAAGGCTCGGAAGCGACTGTGAAACGAGCTCACGGAGAGTGTCGATGTCGTTCGTGTAATGTGACATAACGTCGCCGTGGTTATGCGTGTCGAAGTACTTTATCGGAAGCTTTTGCATCTTTTCGAACATTCTCTCGCGCATTTTGCTCATGAAAGCCTGCGTAAGATATGCACCGATCTGCGTATACAGCGTGATCACGATAAGTCCGAAACCGTATATCGCCGCCATGGTGAGGATCGTGCGGATTATCTGCGGTGCCATTGCGGAGTAGACCTCCGCGGGGACGCCCCCCGCTCTGACCTGAGCGAGGCCCTGCTCGATATATGAGGCTATCGTCTTTACATATATCGACGGCGCTACGTTTATAAGCGAGGAGATCGCGATAAGGCCGAAGACCGCGATGATCGGGAGCTTAAAGTCGGCAAGGGCGTATTTTATAAGCCTCTTGACCGTGCCGAAGTTTATCTTCGGTATCTCCTTCATGTTTTTTGCGTTTTTCTTCATTCGGCATCACTTCCCTTCGTCTGAGAAGTATATACCTCGCGGTATATATCGCTCGTTCTGAGGAGCTCTTCATGCGTGCCGGAGGCGCTGATCTTTCCGTCGTCCATAACGACTATGAGGTCGGCGTCCTCGACCGAGGATATCCTCTGTGCTATGATTATCTTCGTCGTGCCGGGGATCTCCTCGCGGAAAGCCTTCCTTATCATGGCGTCGGTGCGGGTATCCACGGCGCTCGTCGAGTCGTCAAGGATGAGCACCTTCGGCTTTCTGAGAAGCGCCCTTGCAATGCAGAGCCTTTGCTTCTGACCGCCCGAAACATTCGTTCCGCCCTGCTCGATGTAGGTGTCGTACTTGTCGGGGAAGGTCTGAATGAACTCGTCAGCCATCGAAAGACGGCATATGCGCTGAAGCTCCTCGTCGGTCGCGTCGGGGTCTCCCCAGCGAAGGTTCTCCTTTATCGTGCCCGAGAACAGCACGTTCTTCTGAAGCACTACGGCGACGTTTTTGCGGAGAGCTTCGAGCGAGTATTTGCGCACATCGGTGCCGCCGACGCTGACCGAGCCCTCGGTAACGTCGTAAAGCCGCGAGATGAGGTTCACGAGCGAGGTCTTTGAGGATCCTGTCGAGCCTATGATACCGACCGTCTGACCTGATTTTATATGAAGGTCGATGTTGTCAAGGGCGAATTTTTCCGCCTTTTCGCTGTATTTGAAATAAACGCCGTCGAAATCTATGCTGCCGTCCCTGACCTCGGTCACGGGGTCTTCGGGATCTGTGAGGCTGCTCTTTTCATTGAGGACCTCGGCGATACGGTTAGCCGATTCGGCTGACATTGAGAGCATGACGAAGATCATAGATACCATTATCATACTCATAAGGATCTGCATCGAGTAGGTTATCATGCCCGAGAGGACACCGAGTCCGAGCTGTACGCCGCCCGTGCTTATGACGATCTTCGCGCAGAAGTAGGATATTAAGATCATGGCGGTGTAGACGCAGAACTGCGCGAGGGGGTTATTGAGGGCTATAATGCGCTCCGCCTTTGTGAAATCGCGTCTTATATTATCGGATGCGCGGTTGAACTTTTCGCTCTCGTAGCCCTCACGGACGAAGGACTTCACGACTCTCATACCGCGAATGTTTTCCTGAACCGACTCGTTGAGCTTGTCATACTTTTTGAACACACGGTCAAAGATAGGGAAGACCTTACCGATGATAATGAAGAGTCCGATACCGAGAACGGGTATTATACCGGCAAAGATCCATGCGAGCGAGCCGCCGAGCCTTATTGACATAAAGAAGGCGAAAACGAGCATAAAGGGGCAACGGATAGCCATCCTTATTATCATCATATAAGCCATCTGAACGTTTCCGACGTCGGTCGTCAGACGCGTGACAAGGCTCGGGGTCGAGAACTTGTCGATATTTGCGAATGAGAAATCCTGCACGCGGTAATAGAGATCGTGCCTGATGTTCTTTGCAAAGCCGCAGGCGGCTATGGCGCAGAATCGTCCGGCAAGCACGCCGAAGGTAAGCGACAGCGCGGCAAGCAGGATGAGGAGCATCCCGTACTTTACGATCTCCGCCATGTCGCAGCCGTTTTCGATCCTGTTGATGAGTGTCGATGTCAGCAGCGGAATGAAGCACTCGACAACGACCTCCATCAGAACAAAAACGGGCGCCATCACAGAAGGCGCTATATAACCTTTTGCGCAGGGTGCAAGCGTTTTTATGACGTGGTTTTTCTTTTTCTGCATAGGCTTCCTTTCATTTATATAAGTAATTTTTTATTATATGCAAGCTTCAAAGTATTACTATTATACTCAAACGCGCCCTGTTGTCAAGCGTATTTTTTATATGTTTACAACTTATCAAAAAAGCCATACACCGGCGGTGCAGGCAGTGCCTGCCTCCGGGTGAGGACTTCAGCCTTCGGTGAATAAACCGCGAGGTTTGGCTGCGGGCACTGCCCGCCCGCCACTCGGGGCATAAACCGAGACGTAGGGCACTTTCTTATAAAGAAAGTGCCCTACGTCTGAATATTGAGAATATTAATTGATTATTTCTTGACCGAAAGCTCGACGGTGACGATGATCCCGTCAACATTATTGCCCGAGATGCTGTAATTGTAATTAGTCGGCAGACTCGCCTCGAAGTTTTCGCCTGAAGCCTCCACAAAGTAGACCGCGTAGGAGCTTTCTCCCGCCTTGAACGTCAGGGGCTTTTCGCTTGAGGCTGTTCTGACCTTCGCAAGATAAGCCTCAAAGGTGAGGTTGTTCGCCTGAATATAGGTCGCGTGCGCCACGCCGACATAGCGGAGCTGAGTCGAGGGGATAGCCTCATCCGAACCGTGCCCGCTCTTGTTGCCCGCACCGTCGATCACGGGCTCGTACTCGACGATGAACCCGTACTTGCAGGCATTAGTCTTCAGCCACTCGGCGATCTCGGGATTGCTCTGGATCGTGGCTTTATTTCCGTCTTTCATGAGCTTCACATCGACTACCGTTCCGAGCTGATGTGAATAGTCATATTCAAGCGTTTTTTTATTCGGGTCGAGGATACCGTAGCACAGCAACAGATCGGATACATTCTTGTCGTTGTAGAGCCCTTCGGCGAGCTGACCGAACGCCTTTATCGTTTCATCCGAGAGCTTGATCTTGTCATCCGTGCGGTCGAATTTGTAGTAGACCGAGCCGCCGGTCGCGGTGTAGGTGTTCTTCGATGCCGCCTTTATCGCCGCTTTGAGAGTTGCGTCGATGTTGTGAGTCTTGTTTATGAGAAGCAGGTCGCCCTTCTTCACCTCGGCGGAGGAGAGAGAGGAGGACTCGAACTTCATATCACCGTTGACCATTTCGACCTTGCCGCCGCCGATATCGTTATCGGGGAGCTTCGAGGTGTTGATAGAGTACACTATCTCGGTTATGACCGTGGCGCAGAGCAGAAGCCCGACCACCGCCGCTATGGCTAAGATCGCATACAGCAGGTACTGTTTCAACGGTAAATTTCCGTTTCCGCCTTTACGAGGCGCTTTCTCCGGCTCGGAACCGAAGCTGCGGGTGCCCTGATCGTTATCGTTCATCTGAATCCTCCTTACTTTTCCGTGATCGCCCTTTTGAGAGACGGTCTTCAGTCTTCTTTTTTATCTTCCTTTTTATTATCTTTTCTGTCGCCGAAGCGCTTGCGGGGCTTTCTGTCCCCTCTGTCGTTTTCAGCCGGCTTATCTGCGGCACCGGGCATGGCGTCGCGGATAGAGAAGTCCATTCTGCCCTTCGAGTCAAGTCCGATATACTTTACATTGACGGTATCGCCGACCGAGAGAACGTCCTCGACCTTGTCGATCCTGTGGTCGGTCACTCTCGAGATGTGGACCATGCCCTCGCGTCCGGGGGCGTACTCGACGAAGCAACCGAATTCCTTGATATTCGTGACCTTGCCGGTGTATATGGCACCGACGACAGGCTCGAATACGATCGCGTCGATCCTTGCCTTCGCGGCGTAGGCATCGTCGCGGTTGACGGCGGCGATATAGATCGATCCGTCCTCTTCGATGTCGATCTTTGCATTCGTGTCGGCGCAGATCTTCTGGATGACCTCGCCGCCCTTGCCGATGACCTCGCGGATCTTATCGGTCTTGATGTGCATGATGAGCATCTTCGGTGCCCATTCGGAGACGTCCTCGCGAGGCGCGGGGATAGCCTTAAGGATAACGTCGTCGATTATATGATCGCGTGCCGCGTGGGTCTTTGCGAGAGCCTCTCTTATGATCTCGGGGGTAAGTCCGTCGATCTTGAGGTCCATCTGGATCGCCGTGATACCCTTATGAGTACCCGCGACCTTGAAGTCCATATCGCCGTAGAAGTCCTCGACGCCCTGAATATCGACCATCGTCATGAAGCTGCCGTCGTCCTTTGTGATAAGTCCGCAGGAGATACCGGCGACGGGAGCCTTGATCGGCACACCGGCGTCCATAAGGGCGAGGGTCGAGCCGCAGACGGATGCCTGCGAGGTCGAGCCGTTAGAGGAAATTACCTCCGAAACGAGTCTTATCGCGTAGGGGAACTCGCTCTCGGACGGAATTACGGGGAGCAGGGCACGCTCGGCGAGAGCGCCGTGACCGATCTCACGTCTGCCGGGGCTGCGGGTAGCCTTAGCCTCACCGACAGAGTAGCCGGGCATATTGTAGTGGTGCATATATCTCTTGGTATCCTCGTTGTCGATACCGTCAAGCTCCTGAGCCTCTTTCATCGTGCCGAGGGTCGCGCAGGTGAGGACCTGAGTCTGACCTCTCGTGAACATACCCGAACCGTGGACGCGGGGGAGAAGCCCTACCTCGGCGGCGAGAGGTCTGATCTCGTCGATCTGTCTGCCGTCAACTCGCTTGTGATCCTCGATCAGCCAACGGCGGACGATCTTCTTCTGGAGCTTATACATAAGCTCGGGCATAATGACCTCGATGTCGGGATACTCCTCGGAGAATTTTTCGATTATCGCGTCGGTGATCGGGACGACACGCGCGTCGCGGACGTTTTTGTCGTCGGTGTCAAGCGCGAACATGAGATCCTTCTCGCAGAATGCGAATACCTTGTCGAACATATCGTGGTCAAGCTCGCCGGAGGGGTACTCGAACTTCGGCTTGCCTATCTCGTCGACGATTCCGTCGATGAAGCCGAGAAGGTCCTTTATCTCCTCGTGAGCCTTCATAATGGCGTTGAACATGGTTTCATCGTCGACTTCCTTCGCGCCCGCCTCGATCATGACGACCTTTTCCTTGGTTGCGGCGACGGTGAGCTCAAGGTCGGATACCTCTCTCTGCGCGGCGGTGGGGTTGACGACGAGCTTGCCGTCGCAAAGCCCCATGAAGACTCCGCCGATAGGTCCGTTCCACGGAATGTCCGAGATGGAAAGGGCGACAGAGGCTCCGATCATCGCGGAGATCTCGGGCGAGCAGTCCTGATCGACCGACATAACGGTAAGTGTCAGGGCGACATCGTTGCGAAGGTCCTTCGGGAAAAGGGGGCGTATGGGACGGTCGATAACGCGGGCGGTAAGGATCGCCTTCTCGGTGGGCTTACCCTCGCGGCGGAAGTAGCCTCCGGGGATCTTTCCGGCGGCGTACATTCTCTCCTCAAAGTCGACAGACAGGGGGAGAAAGTCGATACCCTCGCGGGGCTTAGCCGATGCAGTGGCACAGCAGAGCACCGCCGTGTCGCCGTAGCGTACGAGACAGGAGGCGTTCGCGAGCTGAGCCATCTTACCGGTCTCGATCACGAGAGGTCTGCCGGCGAAGGTGTAGTGAAACGTTTTGAAATTCTCAAACATTTTCTTTTACTCCGTAAAAAATATTTTCAGCACTTCCGACGGAGTTTAGCACTTAACCGAGGGTCGGAAGATGCCCGTCCGGCACACGGTTAACTGCTAATCCACGCGGGAAGTGGATGAATCGTGATAGACAGTGAATGAAGGGAAGGGAGCGAAAAGCGAGACCGCCCTTCGCTCCCAAGCAATTATTTTCTGATGTTGAGCTTGTCGATGATGGCGCGGTAGCGCTCGATGTCGACCTTCATCAGGTAGCCGAGCAGGCTTCTTCTGTGACCGACCATCTTCAGCAGTCCGCGACGGCTGTGGTGATCCTTGTGATTTGCCTTGAGGTGCTCGGTGAGGTTGTTGATGCGGTAGGTAAGAAGCGCGATCTGAACCTCGGGGGAGCCGGTATCGCCCTCATGAGTGGCGTACTGGCTGATAATTGCCTGTTTTTCTTCTGCGGTCATGGTTTTTTCACCTTTCATAAAATATTTGGCGTTGGCTCAGGCTGCGGTGGGTGAATTACCGGATTCGGCATAAGTCCGCGGTCCGTGCCGGCGTCATTCAAAGATAATTATACCACTCTTTTTTCTGTCTGTAAAGGGTTTTGAGAAATTTTTTTCATCTCGGCGGGATTTTTTCGGTGTGGGTTAAATATTTATCGAATGTCATGAAAAATTTACGATTTATCAGCTACTGAGGATTGGATAAACATGGTATAATAAACCGTACCATTGCACATTATTTTTATTAATATCATCCAAAGGAGGAACCCAATGAAGAAAATCATCTCATTTGCGCTTGCCGTTGTGATGATCGCGGGACTGTTCTCGGTAATACCGATGACGGTGACGGCGGAGGAATCATCGACAGGTGTTACCGAGGTCGGAGCCGTACCGACAGGCTATGTGCCCGTGGGAACAGCTATTACAAAGCCGGAAGAATTTTACGCTATGAAAGCAGACGGTAACTATTACCTTGCGAATGACATCGAGATCACCGATTCTTATAAGTCTAAGTCGAAGTTTACCGGCACGTTAGACGGAAACGGACACATCATCAAGCTCAACGGGAAGCCGATCTTTTCATCTCTCGGCTCATGTACGGTAAAGAACCTGACCATATGGGGTTCAGTAGCTGTAACGGGCGCTAAAACCACTGCCGGAGCGATCGTAGGCACGGTGTCCGGCAGCAGTATCGTTTACTTTGAGAACATAGTTAACAAGGCGCCTGTAACCTCAGATTACCGTGCCGGCGGTCTTGTCGGTATGATTAATGACAAATCCTACGCGAGATTCGTCAGATGCGTGAATAACGCTACCGTAACGGGTACTACTATGATCGGCGGAATCCTCGGTTATACAGAGGGTTATACGCTTGAGATGTTCGACTGCGTTAATATAAAGAAAGTATCCACAACAACCGCAAAAGGTATCTGCGGCGGTCTTGTCGGTCGTAACGGCGGGGACTACGCAATCGCGGATGAGAGGTTTGCATTCATAAAAAACTGCAAAAACACCGGTGAGATCCATTCAACTTCGGAAGCGGGCGGAATTATCGGTGTTGCAAAAGGGTCAACCGTCAATATTGTTAGTTGCGTTAATGAGGGTAAAATAACCAGCGAAACCAACTATGCCGCGGGAATAGCCGCCAATATCGGAGCAAAAAATTACCTTGTTACACTGAATATTACTAATTGTGTAAACACCGGCAAGATATCTATGACGAAGGCTTCTCCGAGCGAAAAAGTTAATGCCGCAGGCATTGCGGGTCATGTGTACGGCTCCGGGACAGATGGTCTGTGCAGGATAAACAAATGCATAAATCTCGGAACGATATATTCCACTTTTTATGCTTCTCAGCTTCTCGGCTATTCAAACAACGTAACAAATGAAATAAAGAATTCAATAGCCGCCGGAAAGGTTGAGAAATATAATAATTCCGCAAAATTCCTTCCTGTCGTATTCGGTCTTTCGAGCGCCAAGCCTCTCGATTTCAAAATATCGAACAACTATTATCTTGAGAACGACGGAACAGAGTGGTTTTCTTACGCGACGGCAAAGTCGAATGCGGCTAACAGGGTATCACTTTCCGATCTCCTTGCGGATAAGGCTCAAGCAGGCAAGATAAACCTTTTCACGGCGGAATACCTTGCGTCCGGAATGGTCGGCGCACAGTTCAATAAGGCTGTCGGTGAAGAGGTCCTCTATCAGAATATCGGCACCGATACGGCTCCGACTACCGACAGCACTCACGCAAGCATAAATCTTCCCGTGACAGTGACAGAGCTCGCTGTCAAGAGTGCCGAGGACTTTGCCGCGATGAAGCCTTACGGTTATTACGTACTTGAAGCTGATATTACTATCAATGCAACCTACGCCGAAGATTTTATAGGTACTTTCGACGGAAACGGGCATACCGTTACCACAACGGTGCCTCTCTTCAACAAATTAAAAGATGCAACCGTAAAAAATCTTACAATCAACGGAAATATCGTGATAGACGACGGAAATGCAGGTGCGCTTTCTGTAAACGCAAGCAAGGTCACGGTGAACAATGTAGTCAACAATGCGAATATCACCTCGACATCATCGGGCGCATATGTCGGCGGAATCGTCGGCGCTTGTAATCAGGGCTTCGGCTCTCCATATGAACATGAATACAGCCGGTTCACCGATTGCGTCAACAACGGTAACATTACATATAAGTATGATAAAGTTAAAGACGATCAAGAACAAAGCACTACCCGTGTTGCGGGTCTTGTCGGCAACGTTGCAAG
>CALYSG010000008.1 GCA_945485605.1 uncultured Clostridia bacterium | reverse complement strand
CAGGTAGCCGCTATCGCGGACGAGATTGATGATTTCGTGCGTACGACCACCCACGCTGATGATCTTTGTCGGGCTGAGGTGTGATGCCGCAGATATAGCGCTCAACCGCATCGAAAGCAAGTCTTGAACATCAAAAAACACCGCGCACTATATAAGTGCGCGGTGTTTTTTGCTTTCGCATCAGATGTACTTCTTGATTATATCGGATGCCTCTTCCGCAGGGATCGAGGCAGTCATTATGATATTGACCGAGTGCTTTTCGGCAAGCTCGTCAAGTTCGAGTATCATCTTTTCATAGGCATTGATGTCGTCGTTGCAGATCTTGAGCGACGAATCAACGTAAAGATCGGTCACATCGTGATTGCTGGCAAGGATACCTGCGATCAATCCGAAGAGCGACTGAGCATCGAAAATAAGATAATCGTTTGTATTGATAAGACGCGTGCGATATTTGATATCATATCTCAGCTTTAAGCCACGTTCAATACAGACAACCGAGCCTTCCGAGACTTCTGTCGCCTTATTTACCATATCGATCAGCGCCTTGGTTTTTCCGGTTCCTTTGACACCGATTATGAGTTTAAGCATTGGGGAGATCCTCCTGTTTTTTATTCCGAGTTTATTATACTATATTTTTTTGAAAATTGCAAGTCATAACGGAGGATTTTATTTGAGTTTTTCCGAAAGAGAGGCTGCAAGTTCTTCATATCCGGGTTTGCCGAGCAAAGCAAGCATATTTTTTTTGTAAGCTTCAACCCCGGGCTGATTGAAGGGATTCACTCCGAGCAGATATCCCGACATGGCACAGGTCATCCAGAAGAAATATATCAGGTATCCGACCGAGCGGGCAGATCTGTCCGCAACGTCGATTACGATATTAGGCACTCCGCCGTCTACGTGGGCAAGAACAGTAGCACGCATTGCCGTGCGATTGACCTCACACAAAGACTTACCCGACAGAAAATTCAGTCCGTCACAGTTTTCCGGATCGTCAGGGATAATGATATCATCGTCTTCATGTTCAATGTTTATAACGGTTTCAAACATAAGGCGCTGACCGTCCTGAATATACTGACCAAGCGAATGGAGATCCGTCGAGAATATTACAGACGAGGGATATATACCCTTATTATCCTTGCCTTCGGATTCGCCGAAGAGCTGCTTCCACCATTCATTGAACATCTGTAAATATGGTTCATAACCGACAAGTATCTCGACGTTTTTCCCCTTTGAAAGCAAAATATTTCTGATAACGGCATAACGGTAACTGTCATTTTTTCCAAGGTCATTTAAGCTCAGAGCCTTCCTCGCGTCATCGGCACCGCTCATAAGTTCATCGATATCGATACCGGCTACCGCGATCGGGAGAAGACCTACTGCGCTCAGGACCGAGTAACGTCCGCCCATATTGTCGGGTACGACAAAGCGTTCATATCCTTCCCTGTCGGCAAGCGGCTTAAGTATACCGCGAGCACGGTCTGTCGTTACGAAAATTCTCTCAGCCGCACCTTCTCTTCCGTATTTTTTCTCAAGAAGCTCCCTGAAAACGCGGAATGCCACCGACGGCTCGGTAGTGACTCCCGATTTGGAAATAACGTTTACACACACATCCTTGCCTTTGCAAAGTGAAAGCAACTCGTTCATAGCCGAAGCGCTCATATCACAACCCGAAAAATAAATTTCGGGAGAACCGTCTTTTATTTGATTGTAACGGGGCGATTTCAGAAACTCGATAACCGCGCGGGCACCGAGATATGAACCTCCGATTCCTATTACAACGAAAACGTCACAGCTCGAGCGGATCTTTTCGGCAGCTTTTTTTATTCTGTCGTACTCATCACGGTCATAATTGCACGAAGCCGTCATCCAGCCGAGAAAGTCGGAGCCTTCTCCGGTACCGGTACGGAGTTTGCGGTCGGCATCAATGACTCTGTCCCGGTATTCACCGATCTCTTCGTCGGTGATGAATTGCTTTACGTAATTGTCATTCAATTTTACAGACATTTGGGAACCTTCTTCTTCAAATACTTTTTAATCCGACCTATTATACAGTATTTCTATCTGTTTTTCAATAGGAATTTTTTATTTTCCCAGAAAATATGCAAGGATTTTCCTAAACGCGTCGAAATATCCCATTTTTCTGACAGAGTCGGTCACGATGACCGGAGCCTCACCGATAGTTTCACCGTCAAGCGTAAATATTATGCTCCCCACGCGTGTTCCCTTTTCTACCGGAGCCGAGATCTTTTCGGGGATATCTATTTTTATCTGCACTTTCGCATCGGCGTTTTTCGGTATGACGGTCGAAAAATCTTCGGTTGAAACGCGACAGTTTTCCTCACACCCACCGCTGACGGCTATCCTTTCGGGAATCTTTACCTCTGGGCGGTAAACGCTGAAATTGGCATAGCCCCAGTCGAGAAGAGTTTTCGCGGCTTCGTTTCTCACATCACGTGACGGTGCTGCCATTATTACCGCGATAAGCTCCATGCCGTCGCGCTCCGCTGTCGCGCTTATGCAAAATTTTGCCTTTGAGGTAGATCCGGTTTTTAGCCCCGTTGCGCCATTATAGAATCTGATCAGCCTGTTTGTGTTGGTCAATCCGAAAGCTCCTCCGCGTACCGTGTCCATCCAAATGCCGCTGAAATCAAGGATCTTTCTGTGTTTTATCAGCTCGCGCGACATAATTGCAATATCCCGAGCCGAAGTGACGTGATTTACCGCGGTGTCATCGAGCCCGTTCGTATTCTCAAAGTTTGTATTCTTCATACCAAGAGCTTTTGCTCTCTCGTTCATTCGGGCAACAAAAACAGCCTCACTTCCGGCAATATGCTCGGCAAGAGCTACCGCTGCGTCATTGGCAGATGCTATCACAACGCTTTTTACAAGGTCTTCGACAGTCATCTGCTCGCCTTCCTTCAGGAATATCTGTGATCCTCCCATAGACGCCGCGTTTGCACTCGCTGTCACAGTGTCGTTCCATTTGAGCTTTCCGCTGTCGATAGCCTCCATTATAAGCAAAAGAGTCATAATCTTGGTCACCGAGGCGGGAGGAAGAGGCTGATCGGGATTTTTTTCGTACAGTAACTTACCGGTCGACGCTTCCATCAGCACCGCGCTGACGCAATCGGGATCAAGTGCAGCGGCATCAACGCTCTCGGCACGGTTTTTTTCTGCACTTACAGGTATAAGTGAAGCCGGAATAAGCAAACATATGACGAGCAGAAGCGTCAGAACTTTTTTTGACATAATGAATTAAGCCCTTTCATTGTTTTGATTCAGAAAAACATATTCCCGAAATACAAAAAATATTCCTCCGCGCAAGCGCGGAGGAATAGAATTTTATTCCGTCTTATCGTTTTTTACAATGAGCGGAAGTTCAAACCAGAACGTGCTTCCGGCTTCGGTGCGGCTCTCGACACCGTAGGTTGCACCGTGAGCCTCCAGGACTTCCTTAACTATCGAAAGTCCAAGCCCCGTACCGATAACGGCTCGTTTATGGACTCGATCTACCTTATAATATCTGTCCCATATATTCGCAAGCTTTTCCGGCGGAATTCCTTCTCCGCTGTCCGAGACCGATACACGGACTCTGTCATCAAGAATCGTCTGCTCTACACGCACGAGCTTATCGGAGCCCGCATAGTTCAGGGCGTTATTTATGAGATTATAGATCACCTGTAAGAGTCTTGAGCGGTCTCCGTATACGAAAGCGTCAGTATCAGCGGAATACTCTATCCTGTAACCGTCTTTTTCTGTCAGCTTGCGATAGCGGTTCATAGTTGACCTTACCGTTTCGGTAATATTGAATTCGGTCATTTCATAGTTGACCGCTCCCGCTCGGATCTTTGACAGATCAAGCATGTCGTTGACAAGTTCGGTAAGCCTTACCGACTCGTCTATAATGATCTGAACGTTCTCAGGCGTATTTTCCCCCGGGATATCGCGCATGACCTCGCTGTAACCTGTTATCATCGTCAACGGTGTTCGCAGATCGTGTGACACATTGGCTACAAGCTCTTTTTGAAGTTTATCAGCCTTGGACAGCTCTTCAGATGCGTAGTTAAGCGAATCGGCAAGCTCGACTGTTTCGCGGAAACCTCCGCCCTCAAAGTCAGCCTCATAGTTCCCTTTTGCAAGGCGCTTAGCCGCGGCGTTCATCTTTATTATCGGCGAGGATATCTTAGCCGACATTATTGCGGCAAGGATAAACGCGCCGAAGAGAAGGATTGCCGCTATCCACGAAAACTGGATCTTAAGTGTATTTACGGTTGCGTCAAGCGGAGTGTAGATCGCATTCATGAATATAACGTAACGTTGTCCTTCGTCCGTGTCGACGATCTTCGCGTAAACGAGCTCCTTCATGTTCGTCTCTGGTGCTGTATCGGCAGTCGAATCGGAAGGAACCGGCGGGAAGATGCCTACGCGGAACGGCGTTACATTTCTGCGCTCGTAATAGGTACCGTTATTAAGGGCGGCTTTCTTATATAGCTTTGTAAGCTGAGATACAGTTGCATACTTAAGATAGTAGTCACCGACGGCATCGACCGATTTCAGAAGCTCGGGAGTGCCGTCACTGCCTATTTTGTATATTTTTGTAAATATAAGCGAACTCTTATAGACCGATGCAATATTTTCGTCAAGGGAATCGACATCTGAAACCGCCTCGGATATGGTCGCAGCCGCCGAATTGAGCTCGTCGATTTTTATCGTTTCGTAGAAACGGTTAAGAAGGAGAACCTGAAATATCCATATAACGAGCAGGGCGAACGCGGTGAAGATAGCAAGGTAAACGAACAGCTTCCAACGGATGCTCATTCCCTTTGCCTTGCTGTGCTTTTTTTCAGATTTCCCCATGATCTTCCTCAAATCTATACCCCACACCCCTTAAGGTAACGATATACGAGGCGTACTTCCCGAGAGATTTTCTAAGGAGCTTTATATGCGTATCAAGCGTTCTTGCGTCACCGAAAAAGTCATATCCCCAAACCTCTGTGAGCAGCTTTTCCCTTGACAGCGCAATATTTTTGTTCTTAATAAGATAGAAAAGAAGGTCATATTCTTTCGGCGACATATCAACGCGTTTGCCGTCGATGTAAACGATCCTTGCCGTAAAGTCAACGCGGAGACCGCCTCCGCCGATCTCAACTATCTGATTTTTGGTATCAGCCGGCCCGGATGGTTTGCGAGTTGTTCGTTTCAACACGGCATCGATCCTAAGCATCAGCTCCTTCGGGGAAAAGGGCTTCACGACGTAATCATCAATACCAAGGCTGAAACCGTTGATCTTGTCGTACTCTTCGCCTCGCGCCGAAAGCATGATTATCGGGGTCTGCGAAAATTTTCTGATCTCTCGACAGGCGGAAAAGCCGTCAAGCTCGGGCATCATTATGTCCATAATGATTATGTCAAACTCATTCGAACGGCAGAGACGTACCGCCTCCATACCGTCGCCGGCTTCGGTCACTGTATGACCCTCGAATTCCGCGTATTTTTTGATTATTGAGCGGATCCTGACCTCGTCATCGACAACAAGAATACTGTACATTGTTTTGCCTCCTTCTCATATTGTTCTGAAATTAAAAAATCAATCTTTATATTCGATAAGTCCGACCGTGACCTGATATTCCTCTGTGTAGGTGCGGTAGCCGAATCCGACCGATTGACGCTTTACTCGGTAAACGGTAAGCTCGACCTTATCCCCCGCATTGTATTCGGACAGGATGCTTATAAGCGATGCCGCTCCGGATACTTCTGCATTACCGACCTTTAATACAATATCGTTTTCTTCAAAGGTAAATGTCTGTGTTTTGCCGTTATTGTCCGTATATGTTCCCGTAACGCCGTTGGGCGAAGTCACCATAGCATAGGTTACAGAGTTTGATACGGCATCACTAATAACAGTTCCGAAGCCGAGTCTTCCGCTTACATAACCATTTTCAAGCAACTCGTTCGCTACCTCTACTGCCGTGTTTATCGGTATTGCAAAGCCAAGACCGTCAACATTGTCCCCCGAAGACTTCGCGTTGACGATTCCGATAAGGTTACCTGCCATATCGAACAGACCTCCGCCTGAGTTACCGGGATTAACAGAGGCATCTATCTGAAGCAAGGACATTCTTATACCCGAAACGGATATGTGACGTTCGGTCTTGCTTATTATTCCCTTTATAACCGAACCGCCGAGCTGGCCAAGTGGATTTCCTATTGCAAAAACATCCTGTCCGTTACGCAGCTCCGAGCTGTCGCCGTATGCCGCAACAGACAGCTCCTTTCCCTCCGATTCAATGATTGCCACTATTGCAATATCGGAAATTTCGTCGGAGGCAACGAGCGCGGCATTATATTCACTTCCGTCGTATAGTCTTACAAGTATTGTGTTAGCAGAATCCACTACGTGGTGGTTGGTTATTACGTAGTAGGTCTTTTTTTCTTCATCCGAGCCGATTATCACTCCCGAACCGGCGCCGGACTGAATATAATTACCGTAATATTTCTGGTAGATAACCGTTTCCGTGTTTATCTCGACCACCGATTTTTCCACCTTTGCGACCGTCTCTGTAAAGTCGGTCGTTGCCGGGCTTGCATTGTCGGATTTATAGACTATTACATTCCCGCCCGACGTGTTCGGTTTATGAGACGAGCCGCCCGACGTTCCTTCCGTTCCGTCGGTTATCTCGGATTCCCTGTATTTTTCAAGTATCCCGGCTAAGGAATTCACGGTCATGTATGTTCCGATCATTAATACCGCGGCAAGGACCACAGCGCATATTGCAATGATCGAAACGGCAAGAGCCTTTTTGTTCCCGTCAGCCTTCTTTTTAGGTGGATCGTTGCTTTCCTGCGAATTCCCCCCTGGATATGCCCCGTAGGTGGAGTTGCTGTATCCCGACTGCCCCGGCGTATAGCTTATTCCGTAACGCTGAGACGATTCACCCGATCCTTCGTCAGTATTTCTCTCAGGGTCATTCTCTATTGACGTTTTTCTTTCATTATCATCTGTCATAGATAATTGTCCTCCCGATTTTTATTTACAGCGTAATTATAAAGCAGTTATGTGACGGCATTTTGACGGTCTTTCAAAAAAACCTTGAAAGAAGATACTTTTTTGCTCCATGGCAGTTGTTTTTAAGGTGATTTTTTGTTATACTGTATATATTATAACCAAGGAAAGCGGTGATCGCCATTTATACATATATAAAGGAGCTTCTGCTTCGCGAAGGTATCGAGCTTTTCGCCCCCGTTCCGCTGTCTTCATGCCGGATAACAAAAAAGTACCTGCTTGAAAGAGCGGGCATTGAATGCGGTACTGTCATAATGCTCGCGGTGCCGTATCTTTCGGAGGAGCTTACAGAAAAGCGGAACATCTCGGCGTATTGTGCCGTAAGAGATTACCACTTATACTTTTCGGGGCTTTGGGACAGGATCCTTCCTCTTCTCTCCGAAAAATTCCCGAGAAACAGATTTGCGGGTTTTGCCGATCATTCACCCATAGATGAACGCTATGCCGCCGCCGTAGCAGGAATAGGTATTTTCGGGAAAAACGGCATGATCATCACCGAAAAATACTCGTCATACGTGTTTCTCGGCGAACTCATAACCGACGCAAACATTCCCTGCAAGCCGCAAAAGATACGTGAATGCGAAGGATGTATGAAATGCCGACGGGAATGTCCCATGAATGAAACAGGGCAGTGTCTCTCGGCTCTTACTCAGAAAAAAGGCGATCTCAGCGAAGCAGAAGTATCAGCTGTTATAAAATACGGCAGTGCATGGGGATGCGATATTTGTCAGGAGGTATGTCCTCACACCGTGCTTGCAATAAAAAACGGTACGATCTACACGAAGATCGAATATTTCAGAAATGGTGTGATACCCATACTTGACCTTCCCATACTTGACTCAATGAGCAACGAAGAATTTCTTACGCGTGCCTTTTCATGGCGAGGCAGAGACACGGTACGCAGAAACCTATTGCTTTTCTCCAAAGAAGGCTGACTGAGGTTATTATGATACGTTTTATTTTCGGTGCGCCCGGATCCGGCAAAACTCACAGAGTATTTGAGCTCCTGCGGGAATGTCCGGACAATTCATTTCTGATAGTTCCCGAACAGCAAACAGTTGTAGCTGAAAGGCTGGCGCTTGAGCGCCTTCCCTTCACCGCGCAGCTCGGGTTCGAGGTGCTTAATTTTACCCGACTTGCCAATCGTGTCTTCAGACGTTACGGCGGACTTTCCTACCATTATATTAATCCCTCAATGCGTTCTCTGTTTATGTGGAAGACGCTGAAAGAACTGTCGCCGATGCTTGAGGAATACTCTCAAACCGGCGGTGAGCTTTCGCTGACGCCGCTTATGCTTAACGCAGCAGACGAGCTTACAGTTAATTCGATCACTCCGGCTATGCTTGAAAATGCGGCGCTTAAGCTGCCCGACAGTCCGTTAAAGCGCAAATTACGCGACCTGTCTATGATCGTTTCGGCATACCGGGGGCTTGTTGACGAGAGCTTTGATGACAGGAATGAAGACCTTAAGAAGCTCGCCGACCTTCTCGATACCCATTCTTTTTTTAAAGGCTCGGAGGTGTTTATAGATTCTTTTACGAGCTTTACATCTCTCGAATACGGAATAATCGAAAGAATTTTCAGACAGGCGGAAAACGTCACAATAACACTCGGATGCGAATCGCCGAAGCTTCCGCTGATATGCACCGAAAGCATACGCGAAACGGCAAAAAAACTCCTGTCAATGGCAAAAAAGCTCGGAAAGCCGACGGAAAGTATATTTCTTACCGACAATCAACGTGTAAATAATGAAGAGCTCAGACGGCTGACGACGGAATTCTGGATGCCCGGAGATACGAATTTCCACGCAATTCCGGAAAACGAAAGAGGAAATATCAGGATCATTTCATGTGCCGATCAATATGACGAGGCCAATGCAGTCACATCGCTGATATTGTCCGAGCTTCGGCGCGGGCTTCGCTACCGTGACATTGCGGTTGTAGCACGTGACGCTTCCCGATATGAGGGTATCATCGACGCCGCACTTGAAAACGCCGGTATTCCATACTTTATGTCGAAGAAAAACGATCTTTCGTCGATGCCCGAAATGCGTATTCTCATCTCAGCATTAAGGATCAAATATCTCGGGTTCAGGCAGGAGGATGTACTTTCATATCTGAAAACCGGGCTTTGCGGCTTGTCGCTTCGCGATATTGATATGTTTGAGGAATACATCGAAACATGGAATATCGCAGGAGAAAGATTCACCGCATCCGAATGGAGCATGAATCCCGACGGATATACGGACAAGCTGTCCGCCCGGGGACAAAAGATCCTTTCTGCGGCAAACAGGGTTCGTGAGGATATGCTCGCACAGCTCATGCCGCTCTTTGCAAGACTCGACGCCGCAGAGAAACTTCCCGAAGCGCTTGAAGCAATATATGACTTTCTTAAAAAGATAGATCTCCCACGGCAGATCGCGGCAAAGGCCGAATCCCTTCGTGCACGCGGTCAGCTCCGGGCGGCGTCCGATGCTGCGGCGGTCTGGGGGATAATTATTGATATGCTTGACGATCTTGCCGTGGCATTCCCGGACGAAAGGCTTGACGACGAGGAGCTTTGCCGCGCGTTGCTTATCTGCATCAAGGAAGCGAAAGCGGGATCGATCCCCACGGGAAGTGATGAGGTCACGGTCGGTTCGGCATCCCTTCTTCGTACCGGAGAGATCAAAACAGCGATCCTTATAGGACTTAACGAGGGTGTATTCCCCGCCTCCTTAAAAGATAACGGCGTTTTCAACGATTCCGACCGACGCGAGCTTTCTTCTGTCGGAATCGAGTTATCGGATGCCGACGGCATTTCGCGTGCGGCGGAGGAAATGCTTTACGCAAGGCGCGCAATGACACTTCCGTCGGATAGGCTTATTATGCTCTACGGCAGTCGTGGGAGCGACGGCAAGGAAGCGAGACCTTCAATGCTGATAACGAGAATGAAAACGGCATTTCCCTATTTAAAGACAGAGATATTTGCTTGTGGAGCTCCGGAAGATCGCGTGACCGATCTTCGCTCATCGGTATCCCTTCTTAAAAGGTTCGGAAGCGACACGGAATTTTCCCGTGCACTCGAAGAAGAGCTGTCGGCGCGCGGAATAGATTTGCCGGATTCAAGGATAGCGATCCCCGATTGCTCTGTCTGTTCCGATACCGCGGCAATGATAAACGGAAAACATATGTCGCTGTCACAGACAAGGATCGACAGCTTCGTTGAATGCGGATTCGCATATTATTGCGATTACGCGCTCAAGTTGCGCAAGGACGAAAAGGCTACCGTCGATTACAAGACATCCGGGACCTTTATTCACACCGTCCTTGAACGCTTTTTGCGCGAAGCTGTGACCGAAAACGGACTTGATCTTTCAGACCCGGCGAAAATCATTGACTCGGTAATAAGCGAACAGCTCACGGCGATCGCCACACCGGAGCAGAGGCGGTGGGATAGGTTCAGGCAGCTTTTCACCCGTCTGCGGCGGCTTGCCGCTCTGATGGCTGAGAGCCTGAAACGTGAGTTTTCCGCTTCTGCGTTCAGACCGTTTCTGTTTGAGTACAGGCTTGGTGACGGTGGGGCGGATCCGATACGCATAAAGCTATCGGACGGCTCCGACGTCAGCCTCAGCGGTTGCATCGACCGCGTTGATCTCTGGCGTGACGGTAAAGAGGTCTACGTCAGAGTCGTTGATTACAAGACCGGTTCAAAAAAATTCTCGCTTGATGATGTAAAATCGGGGCTGAATCTTCAGCTTCTGATATATCTTTTTACCCTTTGCCGCCCTGATACGGATTTTGCCCGCGAAGTTGGTTGCTCCGAAGGAAAAGCTCCCATACCCGCCGCCGCGAATTACCTTTCGTCTTATCTCACAACTATCTCGACGACAGGTCTGCCGGATGAGGCAAGTATCACGGAAACAGCACTCGGCAGGCTTGACCGCTCGGGAGTTTTTCTTGACGACGCAGCTGTTCTTGCGGCACTCGGAAACACTCCGAAACAGGGACGGCTTGACCGTGAGAGCTTCGATATACTGAGAAAAGAGCTTTACTCGGTCATAGAAGCATTGGCTGAGGAACTCCGAAGCGGCAAAGCTTCTGCCGATCCGCGTATTCAGGACGGAAAATCCCCGTGCAACTTCTGCTCTATGAATTTGATCTGCCGAAGTGCGAGAAAAACGCGCACATAAGAAAGGAGGAATGACTCTTGGGCTTTAATATGACTCGGTCTCAGAAAAACGCAGTTGAGACAAGGGACAGGAGCATACTTCTGTCCGCCGCAGCAGGATCAGGAAAAACTGCGGCACTTACGGCAAGGATCATAGGCTCACTAACTGCAGAGGATAATCCCGCAGACCTTTCAAAAATACTCGTCGTTACCTTCACTCGTGCAGCGGCATCGGAACTTCGTGAGAGGATCTCTCGTGCTCTGAGCGAGGCTCTCGCCGCCGATCCGCTCAACGATCACCTTCTGAGGCAGTCGGTCCTCATCGGGAGCGCCGATATATGCACGATAGATTCGTTCTGTCTCGACCTTGTTAAGTCGGATTTTCAGCGTCTGACGCTCGGAGACGGAATTCCTCTGCCGCCGGATTTCAGGCTTGCCGACGATACAGAGCTTTCGGCGCTGAAGCTCGAGGTCATGAACTCCGTCATAGATTCAATGTACGATTCGTGCGACCCGTCGGTGAATTTTTCACGCTTCGCCGAAAACTTTTCGGGCACGCGCGACGAGGGTAAATTCATAGATATTCTTATCGGTTACGCAGAAGACCTCGAATCGGTCACCTCCCCCGACACCTACACGGAAGATGCCGCGGAGGAATACAGAAACAGTGTCGGACTTGATTTTTTCGAAACGGTGTACGGAAAAAGGATTAAAATTGCTCTGGCAGAACGTATCTCCTATTTTGAAAACATCTGTAAATCCGCCTGCCGCGAGCTTGATGACGGAGGGATATGCACGAAAAATTATCTTCCCGCTTTCGTCTCGGATCTCGACTTTTGTCAACGTATTAAAGAAGCTCTCGGATCCGGCTACGAAAAAGCCTACGAGGTCGCCGGCACATACTGCCCGGTCGGGCTTAAGGCGCTCGGCAAGCACGCCGACGAGACCACAAAGGCTTACCGGAAGATGCGCGAGATTTACAAAAAAGAGCTTTCGTCGCTTAAGGAAAAATATTTCTGTCTCACGCAGGCTGAGATCTCAAAGCTCGCTCTGCGCACGGCCGAGGAGCTTTCGGTGCTTTCTGCTGTCATCTCGGAATACAGGCGACGTTATGCCAAAGAAAAAATCATTCGAAGGATACTTGAGTTCTCTGATATCAAAAGGCTTGCACATACCCTTCTTGTAAATAAAGACGGTTCGCCGACCGAAACGGCGCTCGAGCTCCGTCAAAAATACGATGCCGTTTATATTGACGAATATCAGGATGTTGACCCAGTGCAGGACGAAATATTTCGCGCCATTTCAAAGGTCGGATGCAGGTTTTCTGTCGGTGATATAAAGCAGAGCATTTACGGCTTCCGCGGTGCAGAGCCCGCGGTCTTCGGCGCAATGCGCGATTCCATGCCCGATTTCGGCACACCCGAAGCCGATGAAAAACGCGAATGTGCCATTTATATGTCGGAAAACTTCAGATGCGACGCTCCGGTGATAGATTTTGTAAACGCCGTCAGCCATTCGACCTTCATGCTCGCCGGAGGAGTTGTAGGCTACAGAAACGAAGACGACCTTATTCACGGTAAATCCGATTCGGGAAGTAACAAGGTGAAGCTCTCACTTTTCGGGACCGGTTCGGGCGACTCGAAAAGCCCTGAAATTGAATATATAGTTTCGGAAATAGCCTCTCTCGTTGCCGTAGGCAAAAAGGACGACGGATCTCCGATCGGTTATTCGGACATTGCGATCCTCAGCCGCAGTTCTCCGTTTTCTTCGATCGTTGAAGAAGCACTGACTGCCGCGGGAATCCCGTCGGAAAACTCAGCTGCGAAGGATTTCTTTGCCAACCCGGAGATATTACTTGTATTCTCACTTCTTGCGGCGATCGACAATCCGCAAAAGGATATTATGCTTGCCGCGTCAATGCGGTCGCCTTTTTTCGGCTTCACAATGGATGAGCTCGTCAGAATACGCACGGCATCGGATACATCGTATTCATTGTTCGATGCCGTATCGGAATATGCGACAAGCGATACAGCAGAACCTGAGCTCAGAAAAAAATGCGTTGATTTTTGCTGTCTGTTCAACGCGCTTCGTGAGGAAAGCCGATCTGCCCCGGTCGATCGTTTCGTGAGAGATATTTTCACAAGGTTTTCGGTAATGTCTCTGTCACCTTCGGGATCCGACAGAACATCAGAGCAGATCTACGCTAACCTTGTGAGATTCTCCGACTATGCGCTCCGATACGCAAAAACTCGCTCCGGTGGGCTTACCGGATTTGTCAGTTACATAAATTCCGTTATAGAGTCAGGCGAAGCTGTAGATTCTCCGTCTGTTCCTTCGTCGGTCGGAGCCGTGAAGATAATGACCGTACACAAGTCAAAAGGGCTCGAATTCCCGGTCGTTTTCCTTTGCGGTTGCGGTACAAAGTTCAATCGTGACGACCTGAACTGTACTCTTCTTTCCGATCCCGATGTCGGAGTGGCACTTAAGCTGACAGACGAAACGGGGCTTGCACGCACCGACACTCCGCAAAGGCTCGCACTCACCGTTTCGATCCGTGAAAAACAGCTTGAAGAACAGATGCGAGTTCTCTATGTAGCGCTGACACGCGCGCGTGAAAGGCTTTACGTCACCGGATCGGTTGGCGGAAAAGGCCCCGAAGAAATGCTTGAGCTCGCCTCTTTCCGTGCACGTTTTGCCTGTCGTTCGTCGGTTCTTTCGGTAAATGATTTCCTTGGCTGGCTGTTGCCGGCGGCGATATCGGCGGGAAATTGCCTTGAGCTTTCCGTATTTTCCGATGATGCGGATCTTAACAAGACCCTTTCCGAAGAGGAGACTTTCGCATCGGCTTCGGATATTTCAGAAGACACAGAACGTTACGAGAAAATAAAAGCAAAAATATCAGATGTATTCGGATATTCATACCCGTACGCGGAAGCAGTCAGAATTCCCGCGAAGATCTCGGTATCAAGGCTATATCCCGATCTTCTTGACGAAGGCGCGTCTGAGCCGGAGAATAACACGATACCCGATCTGAGCCAAAAGCCGTTGTTTATGATGAATGAAGCGGACAGACGAGCAACAGCCGCCGAAAAAGGTACGGCGACTCACCTGTTCCTTCAGTTTTGCGATTTTGAAAAAGCCAAGCGCTCGGTCCGAGAAGAACTCTCGCGCCTCGTATCCGAGAGATTTATTCCTGCGGGAAGCGCCGAGATCGTAAACATAGGTCAACTCGAGAAATTCTTCTCTTCTCAGTTCTTCAAAAAAATCGAAAGCTCAAAGAAGCTCTATCGCGAAACCAGGTTCAATCTTCTTCTACCGGCGTGCGATTTCACCTCTGACAGTTCTGTAGCCGAGGCGCTTAAAAGTGAAGAAATACTCGTTCAGGGAGTTATCGATCTGCTTTTTATCGACAGCGAGGGCAAAACCGTGCTCTGCGACTACAAAACCGATTATATACCGAAGGAAATTATCGGAAACGAACTTGAGATCGCGCGTTTTCTCTTTGACCGACACGGAGAGCAACTGTCATATTACGCAAAGGCTGTTCAAAAGCTTCTTTCACACAGACCCGACAGGGTTTGTGTCTATTCGCTGTTTCTCGGGAAGGAATTTGACCTTGATATATAAAAATATCCGCCACAAAGCTTACGCACCCAAGCGAGGGCGCAAAAAAGGTAATAAAAATAAAAAGCAAAAGGCAATGTGTTCTTTTCGATCACATTGCCTTTTGCATAAATACGCCGTTACCGGCGCCTATCTATTCCGCTATAGATATTTTGCGTAGTTATTTTTTTGAAACTGCTTCGCATATCTTCTCAAGCAATTTTTCCTGATTGAGAAGGCTGTCTTCAAGCTGCCTCTGTCTTGCGGCGGCTGCAGCTGCTGCTTCTGCGTTTGCTTTCTTCTCTGCTTCGGCTTTTGCGGTTGCCTCGGCTGCCTTAGCTTCCTCTTCGGCGATCTTTTTCCTCTCGAGTGTAGCTCTCGCCTTTGTGATAAGGCGAAGCACAAGGAAAATACAGAAAGCAACGATCAAAAAGTCAATTATCGTCTGGATCCATGTGCCCCAAAGTATCGCTACCTCTTTTTGCTTAACCACCTCGTCAACGATTTCCTCGGGGACGAGAACGGTTTTGAGCGAATCGAGATCTCCGCTACCGGTAAGGAGGCTTACGACTGGGTTGATTATGTAGTTCACAAGACCCGTAACTATCTTACCGAAAGCTCCGCCTATGACAACGCCGACTGCCATGTCGACAACGTTACCCTTTGAGATAAACTTCTTGAAGTCAGCCCAAAAGGTACTCTTTTTCTTTTCTTTGGACATATTTTTTCTCCTTTGTAAAAATAACCAATATCATACGTCGCGCCGACCTTGAAGTGCTCGGAAAAGCGTAACCTCGTCGGCATATTCAAGATCACCTCCGACCGGCATACCGTAGGCAAGGCGCGTAACCTTTACCCCGAGCGGACGGATCAGTTTTGATATATACATGGCGGTTGCCTCCCCCTCAACATTCGGGTTGGTCGCGACGATAATTTCGCGTATGCCATCGTCGGCACCGATTCGCTCAAGCAACTCCCTTATATACAGCTTATCGGGGGTGACGCCGTTAACGGGAGAGATCACACCGTGAAGAACGTGATAGACACCGTTGAATTCCCTTACCTTCTCAAATGCAGCAACATCTTTCGGATCCTCTACGACGCAGATAACGCCCCTGTCCCTTGAAACATCGGAGCATACCGGGCAGAGCTCACGGTCAGTAAGGTTCTTACATACCGGGCATAGGTGTATCTTCTCCTTTGCATCTGTGATCGCCTTAGAGAAGTCGAGCGCTTCCTCGTCGGTCAGTTCAAGCACGGCATAAGCCATACGCATAGCCGATTTTCTTCCGACACCGGGAAGCCTTCCGAATTGCTCCGAAAGGCGCTGAAGTGACTCTATATATTCAGCCATATATCAGAACAGCCCGGGAAATCCGCCGCCGAAGCTGCCGGTGAGTTTGCCCATTTCCTTGCTGTTCGTTTCGTCAACGCGTTTGATACCTTCATTGACCGCCGCAGTGATAATATCGGAAAGGGTTTCGACGTCATCGGGATCGACTATGTCGGGGGATATCTCGATACCGAGTACCTCATGCTTGCCGTTTATTTTCAGCTTCACCATTCCGCCGCCTGCGGAAATATCGTATTCGCGGGCATCAAGGTCCGCCTGAAGCTCGGCGGCTTCCTCCTGGAGCTTCTGTGCCTGTCTTATCATGGCGTTCATATTCTGCGCTCCGCCGCCCATTCCCTTCGGTATGTTTGCTCTCATTTCAAGTTTTCCTCCAGACTATCAAGTATTTCGTCTATTATTTCGTCACTCGCTCCGCCGGACGACGGGGCGGTTTCAAATACGACATTGATCGCTTGTCCGTTATGCGATGACACTATCTGCGAAAGTTCTCCGACCGACACTGTTTCCTCGGCGCGTCTACGCTGAAAGTCGCTGTCAAATCGAATTATCGCGTTACCGCTTTCATCGGTATAAGCCGATGCCGCATTGAGGTTTATCCATTTCACTATATCGGACGATCTTATCTCGTCAAGTATATCTGCCCATGCGCGCAACGGTCGAAGGACTCGCTTACCATACGTCGTCGCGGCAGATGAGGCTTTTTCATTATTAACAATATTGCTTTTTACCGTCTTATCCTCAGTTACGGTGACATAAGGCTTCTCGTCTTCGTTTTCATTATCGGAAACGGGCGTTTCATAGGACTTCTCGGGCTGAACAGTCGGATTGGAAAAGCGTACAGCCTCGAGCTTAGATATCCTTGACAGCAGAGCATCTGTCCTGTTATCCAACTTTTCGTCGCACATCCTGATAAGTGTAAGCTCCGCCGTGATCCTTGCCGTCGACGCCGCGCGGTTTATCCTTGCAAGAGCGTCATCAAGCAGTCCGCAATGCCAAAGAAGCGTTTCCTTTGTGAACTTACCGGCGATAGCAGCAAGCTCCTCGGTCTCCGCATCGGTAAGGTCAAGGTATTCCGATGCATTTTCCGAAGATCGGAAAACCAACATATCGCGCCAAAACGAGATCATATCCTGGCAGAAAACCGCTATGCTCTTTGATGAGCTGACAAGCGAGTCTATCTCGGAAAATATAGTATCGTAATCCTTGGTGCTGACCGCTTTTGCTATTTTCAGGGTCTGTTCGCGTCCTGTGCTTCCGACAGTATCGCAGACAAGCGACGGAGTTATTCTCTCTCCGCTGCCGGAGCAAAGTTCAAGCAGGCTTATGGCATCCCTCATTCCTCCCTGAGCCAGCCGCGCAAGTAAATGCGAGGCGTCGGGAGTAAGATCGATATTCTCTTTCTCCGCGATAAAATTCAGTCTGTCCGACAACACGGGGGTCGGGATCCTTCTGAATTCAAAGCGCTGGCATCTCGAGACGATAGTTGCCGGTAACTTATGCTGTTCTGTTGTCGCAAGTATAAATATCACATAGGACGGGGGTTCCTCAAGCGTTTTAAGCAGTGCATTGAAGGCACTCTGTGAGAGCATATGGACCTCGTCGACGATATATACCCTGTATTTGAGCTGCGAAGGTGCAAAAACGACCTCATCTCGTATGTCTCTTATATTATCCACTCCGTTGTTCGACGCGGCGTCCATCTCGAGAACATCGGTAGCCGTTCCCTCCTCGACAGCGCGGCATGCGTCACAGACTCCGCAGGGTTCTCCGTTTACCGGATGCTCGCAGTTGACCGCCTTTGCAAGTATCTTTGCGCAGGTAGTCTTTCCCACTCCGCGCGAACCGCAAAAGAGGTATGCATGACTCAGCTTACCGTGTTCAATTTCGTAACGAAGGACCGAAGTGATATGCTCCTGTCCGTAAACATCATCAAAGCTCTTCGGTCGCCATTTGCGATAAAGTGCCTGGTGCATAGTATCACTCCGTTTCCTTAAAAAAGTAAGGTCATACACCTCAAGATCGAATTCTATTCCTACGCGATTACCGTTCTCTCGGCTCGGGGCAGGCATCCCCGCGGCACACCGGGAGATCCGCTTAATGCTGCTCGGTCCCCCGCCTGACATGGTTCACGGTGCCCGATTGCGCGGGACCCACCCGTCAACGCTCTGACAAACGGCTCTGTCGTATAAATATTACCCTCAGATGAGGAGTTAACCCCTGCTACAGCGGATTTCAGGTACAGGGCGCCGCTACCTCCCCGGTTAGTATGACCTCAACGGTTATTATATCAGATTTCTTTTGCTTTTGCAATACCTGTTAGATATTTTTTGATACTATATTTTAACATAAAAAACTCCCCCAACATATAAGTCGGGGGAACTATGCTCGTTTATGCCTTAGCCTGTGAAAATTTGTTTTTTGCCTCGGTAATTTTCGTCTGTTCGACCTGCTCGTTCTTGTACCATCCTTTAGCCGACATCTTATTATAGATATCATTCTGAGTCTTCAGTGCATCGTCGAACGCTGTTTTGAAGGTTGTATGCACATTCTGAGTAGACGATTCAATGGCACCGTGCATATAGAGGTCGCATGCGCCCTTCTGCACGAGCAAAAGGTTTTCCATAAGATCCTTGTCGTTCATTTTTTCCTCCTTAACCGAGCAGAGAGTAAAATTTCGCGTAGCACGCAGTATGCTTCTGCGTCATCTGCTCAACATAATTTTTCAGCTCCGGATCGCTGATCTGCGATGCCGTCTCACGGCATAGGGTTTCAAAGTATTTTGCGTGACTCAGCGCGTCTTCAACATAAAGAAGTTCTTTGGATGTCATTTTTTGTATCCTCCTTGTTTTGGGTTCGATCTATTATTTGGCATCAATCAAAACAAGTATACGCAATGCGGTGAAAAAATCATCTTACAATGACTTATTTTTCATGTTGTTTTTTACTTGTGCAAGGCAAAATACCTTTTTTTGGTAAATTTAACTATAATTTTACGGTAAAGTTTGTAAATTATTATGTCTTCAAAGCTATTGCCATTTTTGGTAATTAATGGTATAATATTGCTGTCAGTTTAAGACACAAACCAAAACAAACGGAGGAAAAAACATGGAATACAATGCAAAAATTCTTATTGCCGATGAAAACCCCGGACAACGTCAACTTTTGCGTGACGGACTGGCAAGAGCCGGATACCGCTTTATTGAGGAGGCGTCAAACGGCGACGAAGCAATGCAAAAGCTCGGACGCTTTCACCCCGATGTCGCGATAGTAGATATATGGCTGTCCAAGCTCGATGGCATAGGCGTTCTCAGAAATTCCGCTAAGCTCGATTACGGGCGCGACAAACGTCCTTCCTTTATTATAGTATCCATGGTATCGAATCAGAATATCTTTCTTGAGGCTATGGGAGCCGGAGCCGAGCTTTGCCTGTTGAAGCCCTACGACATCGGGAGCCTTTGCGAGCACATAGCCGAGATACTTCGAGGCAGACAGAAAAATCCCACAACTCTTCCTGCAATGCGACAGGATGAGTCCGTACCGGACATTGAAACGCAGGTAACAAAGATCATACATCAAATAGGTGTTCCCGCGCATATCAAAGGCTACCAGTACCTTCGAACGGCGATACTTCTGACTGTCAATGACAGCGACATAATCAACTCGGTGACGAAGGTGCTCTATCCTTCCGTTGCAAAGAAGTATTCGACAACGACCTCGCGCGTTGAACGCGCTATCCGCCATGCAATAGAGGTTGCATGGGATCGCGGCGATGTCGACACACTAAACAGCTATTTCGGCTACACGATACAAAACAGCCGCGGCAAACCTACAAACTCTGAATTTATTGCTATGATCGCCGATAATCTGAGACTTAAATACAAACTGAACTGAGAAACGAAAAACCGGCCACCCTCACGCAACCCGCGAAGGTGACCGGCTTTATTTTATTTTAAAGATTTAGTGTCTCATCGGCTGAACTGCACGTTCAGAAAAGCCCCATAATCTTGCCGTCATCGGTAACATCAATATTTTCGGCTGCCGGGTGCTTCGGAAGTCCCGGCATTGTAAGGATATCTCCGGTAAGGACAACGACAAAGCCCGCTCCGGCAGAAACCTTTACCTCCTTGACCGTTACGGTAAAGCCCTCGGGCGCGCCGAGCTTCTTCGGATCGTCGGAAAAGCTGTATTGAGTCTTTGCAATGCAGACCGGCAGGCTTCCGAATCCGAGCCTCTCAAGCTCTGATATCTGCTTTGCGGCGTTCGGTGTCAGGCTTATCCCTTCTCCGCCGTAGACCTTTTTCACGACCGCCTCTATTTTCTCCTTTATAGGCAGATCTGATCCGTATGAGAAACGGAAGTCACCCTTCTCTTCTTCGCAAAGGCGCACGACCTCTCGCGCAAGATCCTCGCCGCCCTTTCCGCCTTTCTCCCATACATCCGAAATGACAGCCCTGACGCCCTGATCACGGCAGGCATCCTCAACAAGTCTTATCTCGGCATCGGTATCTGTCGGGAACCTGTTTATCGCCACACAGCAAGGAAGGCGGTAAACATTTTTTATATTCAATACATGGCGCATAAGATTAGGTATACCTTTTATAAGTGCTTCTGAATTTTCGCTTGCAAGCTCGCTCTTATCAAGCCCTCCGTGCATCTTAAGCGCTCTGACAGTAGCTACAACGACTACGGCATCGGGGACAAGTCCCGCC
>CALYSG010000007.1 GCA_945485605.1 uncultured Clostridia bacterium | reverse complement strand
CAGGGGTGAAATCGTAGACCTCGTATTCCTGCGGCACAACGATTATTCCACCCGGATGCTGTCCTGTTGTGCGCTTCACGCCGACACATCCCGCAACAAGACGGTCAGCCTCGGCTCTGCTTATGCTTATTCCCTTGTCCTCAAGGTACTTCATAACGAAGCCGTAAGCTGTCTTATCCGCAAGAGTTCCGAGTGTCCCCGCACGGAAAACGTTTTGTGCACCGAAAAGCTCCTCGGTATATTTATGTACGCGTCCCTGCACGTCTCCCGAGAAATTCAGGTCTATATCGGGGGATTTATCGCCGTAAAATCCGAGGAAGGTCTCAAATGGTATATCGTGACCGTCGGCCTCGAGCAGCCTGCCGCACACCGGGCAGATCTTATCCTCAAGGTCAAAGCCCGAACCGACCGATCCGTCGGTTATAAATTCAGAATATTGACAGTCAGGGCAATGATAGTGCGGAATAAGAGGATTGACCTCCGATATTCCTGCCATCGAAGCGACAAATGACGAGCCGACCGAGCCCCTCGAGCCGACAAGATATCCTTGCTCCTCGCTGAAATGCACGAGCTTCTGCGCTATCATATAAAGGACCGCGAAGCCGTTCTTGATTATGGAGGTCAGCTCCTTATCGAGTCTCTTAACAACGAGGTCGGGAAGCGGATCTCCGTAAAGCTTCTTCGCACAGCTCCAACACCGCTCCTGAAGCTCTTCGTCTGCTCCGTCAAGGTGCGGCGGGAAGGTTCCCTTCGGAATAGGTCTGACCTCATCTATCATATCGGCTATCATACGGGTATTCTTAACGACGACCTCGTAAGCCG
This sequence comes from uncultured Clostridia bacterium, assembly GCA_945485605.1. Lineage (GTDB taxonomy): Bacteria > Bacillota > Clostridia > Oscillospirales > CAG-272 > RGIG3994. The sequence goes on along the minus strand of CALYSG010000007.1, from coordinate 21,756 downwards.
TTTCCTCGCCGAGATATGAGAATTCGCGTATCATCTCATCGGTAGTTCGGAGGTAAAGCTTCGTATCCTTTCCTGCATCCTTGAATTTCATTCCGGCAAGCAGGATCTTTCGGTAGATCTCGTCGTCCTCGTCGAGAAAGTGAGCGTCGCAGGTAGCAACGACCGGTTTGTTGTATTTCTTTCCGAGAGCAACTATGCGTCGGTTGATGTTTTTGAGATCCTCTTCGCTTCCGACCTTACCTTCATCTATCATAAAGTGGTTATTTGAGATCGGTTGGATCTCAAGGTAGTCATAAAAGCTCACGATATTCTCTATATCCGAATCGGGCAGACCGTCAAGTATCGCTCGGTAAAGCTCACCTGCCTCGCAGGCGCTTCCGATGATAAGCCCTTCCCTGTATTTTATAAGTTCGGATTTCGGTATACGAGGGTAGCGCTTGAAATAATTCAGATAACTGAGCGAAATAAGCCTGTAAAGGTTCTTAAGCCCCGTTTTGTTCTTTACAAGGATTATCTGATGATAAGTTGGAAGACTCAAGGGATCGGAATTCACCGACATCTCGGCGTTAAGCTCCGAATAGCTTCCGATGCCGTACTTTTTCATCTTTTCCTGCATACAGAAAAATATCTTTGCAAGCATCAGCGCATCATCCGAGGCTCTGTGATGATGGAAATCCTCAAGCCCGTAGTATTTCTGAAGCGAATCGAGCTTGTGGTTCTTCATATCGGTATTGATGAACCGTGAAAGCGCAAGAGTATCAAGATAAGGATTCGTGAAATCGTACCCGCAGCGTGCCGCCGCAACGCGGATAAAGCCGGTATCGAAGTTTGCATTGTGCGCTATCAGAAGGTCGTCTCCGGCAAAATCGAGAAAACGGCGCAGAACCGCGGAAAGCCCGTCGGCATCCTTCACCATCTCGTCGGTGATCGAAGTAAGCTCTGTGATCTCCTCCGGAATATGACACCCCGGATTTATGAATTCGTCAAAGGTTTCGATGACCTCGCCGCCCTTTATCTTCACGGCACCGATCTCGATTATCTCGCAATGCTGTGCAGAAAGTCCCGTTGTCTCGATATCGAACACGACCGTCTCATCGTCAAAGCCGCATTCGGTCTCTCCGAAAAGCGCACTCGACATATTGTTGACGAAATATGCCTCAAGACCGTAGATTACCTTTACCTTGCCCTTGCCCTTTGATTCCGCTTTTTCAACGGCGATCATAGCTTCGGGAAAGCCCTGAACATTTGCGTGATCGGTTATCGCGATCGTGTCCATCCCCCACTCAAGAGCGCGGTCTATCACTTTGTCAGGCGGGATTATCGCGTCCATCGTAGACATATTCGTGTGAAGGTGAAGCTCCACTCGCTTCAGTTCCGATTCATCTTTCCTCTTCACGAGCTTCACCGAGGCTATCGCGTCATAGTGAAGGTTCATATCCTCCTCGGTCCTGCCCTTATACGAATCATGCTTCACATATCCGTGGACGGCGATCACCGACCCGACAGAAGCCGCATCGGCAAGCTCGGATGCCTCCTCCGGATCAAGCCTTGACCTTGAGGATATTGAGGTATTTCCGTCGTAAAGCTCAAAGGTAACTATAACCTTGTCCCCGTTTCTCGTAGGCTCTGCCGTATAACCGAAAACCTGCCCTATTACGACTATATCCGAGTGACGGTTGCCGTCATCAAGCAGCGCGATAGGCGTCGGCGTTATTGGAAACGCATTGCCGAGCTTATATTCCGGAGACGAAATGTCATACTCGGAGTGACCTATCTTTATATGACCGTCACCGACGGTCTCTATCTCGGGAGCTTTTCCGAGAGTTGAGGCACGCGGAAGTCTTTCCTGTTGCGTATCTGATGCCTCCGAGCCCTTTGCTCCACCGTCACCGCGTGCCGCCTCCGCCGCGCGCATATCGTAGTCACGCGCCGCCGCAACAAATCCGCGGTCTATCTCGGCAAGCTCGCGGTAAAAATCGGCACCGAAGAGACTGTCGGGATCGACATAGTCATCGGCAAGAACCTTTACCTTTAACCTCTTGCCGAATTCGCCGAATATTATATCCGAAATAAGCGCCGGAGTGTTGGAATTCTCTATAAATTCAAGGCTGCTCTGCTGATACCTGACTCTTACATTAAGTGTATCGTCCGACAGCTCGTATGTACATCCGTCAAAAAAGCAACGCACCTCTGCACGAGAGCGCCCGGCTTCGCGGAATACCTGAGGTATGTATTTTTCCGAAAACAGCTCGCACGGATACTTCGGAAATATTCTAACCGAGTTAAGCTCGTATGCTCGGCATATGTCTGCTTCGGCAGAGTAAAGCTCGTCCTTATCTATTACAGACGAAAGGACGGCGGTCACCTCAAGCATCCGCCGTTCCCTGTCCGCCCTGACGGAGAGGCTCTCCGCATTTCTCATCCATTCGCGGCGGCTTTCCGAGGGCGTATACCTGCAAAAAAGCTCAGTCAGTTTCTTTGCCATCTGAATATCTTTCTTTTATCCTGCCTATAAGACAGTTCACAACATCTTCTTCTTTTATCTTCATAATTATCTCGCCCTTTTCAAAGAGCAGAGCCTCTCCGATACCACCGGCAATACCGATGTCGGCCTCTCTCGCCTCTCCCGGACCGTTAACGGCACAACCCATAAGCGCTACGCTGATAGGAAGTCTGTCGAGGCCTTCTTCCCTGACCGCATCCGTAAAGCGGCTCGCAAGCGACGGAAGGTCAATCTTTGTCCTTCCGCAGGTGGGACAGCTTATAATGTTCATGCCCGACTGGCCTTCGATCCCGATCGCTGAGATTATTCGCCTTGCCGCAGCGACCTCCTGCACGGGATCACCCGTAAGAGATACGCGAAGCGTGTCTCCGATGCCGTCGCAGAGAAGCGATCCGATCCCTATCGCGCTCTTGACTATCCCCGCCTCGGGCAGCCCCGCCTCGGTCACACCGAGATGTAGCGGATAGTCGGTCTCACGTGCAAGTATCCGGTTCGCGGCGATCATCGCCGGAACGCTTGTAGACTTTATCGAAACAACTATATCCGAAAAGCCGAACTTTTCGAGCAGCCCCGCGTGATAAAGAGCGCTTTCGGCGAGAGCTTCGGGTGTCGGAGCACCGTATTTTTTCAGAATATTCTTCTCAAGCGAGCCGCTGTTGACACCTATCCTTATCGGAATACCGCGGTCAGAGCATGCGGCGCACATCTCGCGCACCTTGTCATCCGAACCTATATTTCCGGGATTTATCCTTATTTTGTCTGCTCCGCAGACAGCCGAGGCGATCGCTGCCTTCCAGTCAAAATGTATGTCGGCAACGATCGGGACCTTTATCCCCGTCGCTTTTATCGCCTGTACGGTATGTGCCGCATCCTCATTGGGTACGGTTATCCTCACTATATCACAGCCCGCATTGGCAAGTGCTCTGACCTGCCCGACCGTTGCCTCCGTATCGAAAGTGTCGGTATTAGTCATCGACTGGACGGTAAGGCGCGAATCGCCTCCGACATAGAGCCCGCCGACCTTAACCTTGCGGCTTCTTCTTCTTATAACATTATAATTCATCTTACAAAAATTTTAATAATATCCTTCAGTGTTACAGCTACCATAAGAGCAATCATAAACATCGCACCGACAGTCTGGCACACCTGCTCGACCTTCTTAGGTATTGGCTTTCTGAATATAAGCTCAAACAGTGCAAAGGCTACGTGTCCTCCGTCAAGCGGCAGAAACGGGAAAAGGTTAAACACGCCGAGGTTCATGGCTATCAGAGCAAATATATACAGCAGACTGTAAATGCCCGACTTTGCCGCCGTCGTGATGACCTCCGTCGTGCCGACGGGTCCCGATACCGACGAGAGGCTGAATCTTCCCGTCAGCATTCCGATCACCGAATCCCAGACTGTCTTTATACTTGACCATGAGCGGTACCAAGAGTGCTTTATAACATTCGGCACCCCGGGGCGGTCACCGTAAACATTGAAATCGGCCATTCCGAAAACCGTGTTTTCCTCGACCACCGATGGAAACTTCACACCGGTAAGCCTTATTTTCTCCCCATTTCTCATAACCGTCAGGTCAAGGCTCACTGTGCCTCGCTTAACGGTCTCGCCGCTTTCGGCATCCTTCTGCTCGTAGGTCTCGCTTTTCTTGCCCTGAATCATAATCTCATAGGCAAGCTCCTGTCCGGTGTGGACCGGAACATTTCCGACTTTGATAACGGTATCTCCGGTCATAAGCCCGGTCTCCGCACTTACCGCAGATTCGGAAAAGCCGTATACGGTATTCGAAGCGAGCCAGAGTCTGCCGTCGGGAGTTCTCACCGAAAGCACGGTCACAAACGTCAGAATAAATCCGAGAAGTATATTCATAAAGGATCCCGCAATGAGGATTATCATCCTTATCCACGCCGGCTTATCTGCGAACGAACGCGGGTCTTTTTCTTTTTTGTCTTCTTTGTGATCTTTTTGGTCGGAATCCGTCTTTTCCGGCATTATAACGGTTATACCCGATTCAAGTGCTTCCTCCGGGTCGGGCTCGTAATTCTCTTTTTCCGCTTCTTCATCGGTTCCCTCGCCCACCATATTGACAAAGCCGCCGAAAGGCAGAAGCCTTACAGAATATCTGATGCCCGTCTTTTTTGACACATGGCTGAATATCTTCGGTCCCATTCCTATGGCGAACTCGATGACACCGACTCCGCATATACGCGCGGCGATATAGTGCCCCAGCTCGTGAATGAATATAAGGAAGCCGAACATCAGCACGGCAATCAGAACATATAATACATTAAGAATTTAACTCACCCCTTCTTGATAAGGTCGGCGACGCGCCTTCTCGCCTCTGTATCGGCTTTTAAAACCGCGTCAAGCCCTTTTTCGCCCGAAAAATACCAAAGATCATCCGTGACCTTCATTACGGTCTCCTGAATATCGGTAAAACGAATGATTTTACCGTCAAGGAAAGCGTTCACCGTAGCCTCGTTCGCTGCATGAAGCACGGCAGGAAGCGCGCCTCCGGCCTTCAGTGTTCGGAAAGCAAGCGACAAGAGAGGAAAAGCGTCTGTGTCTGGCTTATAGAATGTCAGCTTTCCGATCTCCGTAAGGTCGAGTTGCGGCGTTACGCCCATTTTCCTTGTCGGGCAGGTCAAAGCATGAGCAATGCAAAGCCTCATATCCGGCACCGAAAGCTGTGCTATGACACTGTTATCAATATATTCCGTCATCGAATGTATTATACTTTCGCGGTGAATTACTACCGAGATATTCTCACCCGGAACGCCGAAAAGGTGCGACGCCTCAATGACTTCAAACCCCTTGTTCATAAGTGTCGCGCTGTCAACGGTTATTCCTTTTCCCATGCTCCACGTCGGGTGGGCAAGAGCGTCACCGAGTCTCTTTTCCCGCAGCTGTTTCTTCGTCATCCCGAAGAAAGGTCCACCCGATGCTGTGAGTATAAGGCGTTTGATCTCGCTCTTTTTCCCGGCTCGCAAGGTCTGCATTATTGCAGAATGTTCACTGTCGACCGGAGATACACGCACACCCTTTTCCCTTGCGCGGCGCATAACCGTCTCGCCCGCCATAACGAGCGATTCCTTGTTTGCAAGGGCGAGCGGCTTGCCGGCATCTATCGCCGCAAGCGTCGGGGCAAGCCCTGCACTTCCCGATACGGCATTAAGAACGGTATCTCCCTCAAGATATGCGAGTGCCGAAATGCTTTCCTTGCCGGCAGTAACCTTTATATCTGTATCGGCGAGTCTCACTTTAAGTTCATCGGCGGCATCTTCGTCCGCCATGGCGCAGACCGCCGGGTGAAAGCGTCTCGCCTGCTCCTCGGCAAGCTTCCAGTTTTTACCCGCGCCGAGAGCTGTTATTTTTATACCGGTCGCCTCCGCGAGCTCAAGCGTCTGAATCCCTATGGATCCCGTCGAGCCGAGCAGTATGACCGAAGGATATTCTTTTTTCATATTATTTCTGAAACTATATTGATTCCGAGTGCCGAGAAAATCTCGCAGAACACGGCAAGAGCGATAGCAACAGGTATTACCGAGTCAAATCTGTCGAGCATACCGCCGTGTCCGGGCATCATTTTCCCGAAATCCTTTATACTGTACCTACGTTTAATCATAGACAGAGCGAGGTCGCCTATCTGCGAAACGACCGAAGCAGCAACGGCAATTGCCGCAAGCGAGAAGTAATTGACCTGCTGTGAAAAGCCCTTGCCGATTATCAGTCCGTAGAGCATGAAGCTGATAACACAGAAAATGATTCCGCTTATGCTTCCCTCAACCGTCTTCTTCGGGCTTATATCCGGGCATAGCTTGTGCTTGCCGAGAAGTCTCCCGCCGAAATATGCGAATGTATCTGTGATCCATGCGCCGATGAATATAAGAAATAATAAATACTTTCCGATATTGTATGTTTCACCTCCGCTCACGACCGTAGCGTCGCGGACAAAGATCACCGAGCAATAGCCGACAGTCATATAGACCGTCGTCATAAAGGTCATGGCAACATCATCGACGGTAAATCTTCCGTTCGACAGCACTGCAACTCCAAAAAGATAAATAAGCAAAAACAGTATTACCCCAAATGCTGCGGGAATAAGATATAGCCGGTCGACAGTCACCGATAGTCTCGTTACCGTCGGCATTGCCGCAGAAATGATCATAACGGGTATCGACACGGCGAATTTTTTCAGCACTCCAATGCACTTCAGCATTTCATAGGTAGAAAATATTACTATTAAGGTCATTTCTATCGGGAGAAGCCAAGTATCCGAAAATACAAGTGCCGGGATAAAAACGATCAAATACGCGGCAGCCGTAATTATCCTTTTCAGCATATCAAGCACCTCCGAAGCGCCTTTTGCGCTTTGAATAAGCATCTATCGCAAGATCAACGTCGGCAGCGGTCATATCAGGCCAGAGAGTATTGGTAAAGTAAAGCTCCGAATACGCCGTCTGCCAGGTCAGAAAGTTTGAGAGCCTCAGCTCGCCCGACGTCCTTACGACAAGATCGGGATCGGGACATCCGGCAGTATAAAGTGCCGAGTCTATATCCTCCTTTGTAACCTCTGTTTTACCCTCGGAAATAAGACGGTTTACCGCTGCAACTATCTCGTCACGGCCACCGTAATTCAGGGCAAAGTTAAGAAGGTACGGGTTTCCGGAGGTATAATTTTCCACCTCAAGGATCTTCCTTTTCAGCCTTCTCGAAAGAGGCGCAAGGTCACCCATAACGTGAAAACGCACCCGCATTTTCATAAGCTCTTCTTTTTCGCGTTCAAGATATTCATAAAGTAAGCCCATAAGCGCCATGACTTCATGGCGCGGTCTTTTCCAGTTTTCGGTTGAAAAAACATAAAAGGTAATGACACCTACACCGCGTTCAACGGTACGGCTAAGCACCCTTTTGAATGCCGATACGCCTGCGCGATGTCCCGCCGCCCTCGGAAGTCCGCGGGAGATCGCCCAACGTCCGTTGCCGTCCATAATGTAGGCTATATGTGACGGCAGCGACTGTTGATTTACATTCTCAGACATTACTGTTATTCAGATCTTCATGATCTCCGCGGATTTTTTAGCGGCGATCTCGTCTATTTTCCTGATGTACTTATCGGTAAGGTCCTGAACCGTTTTGTCGGACTGCTTTGCCTCATCCTCGGTCATGGCTCCGTCCTTCTTCTGCTTCTTCGTTTCGTCGTTCGCATCACGTCTTATATTTCGGACTGCGACCTTCGACTCCTCTGCATCCCGCTGGACCTTCTTTGTAAGCTCGCGGCGGCGCTCCTCGGTCAGCTGCGGGAAAACAAGGCGGATAAGTGTTCCGTCATTCGACGGAGTTATACCCACGTCGGAAGCAAGTATCGCCTTCTCTATTGCCTTGAGCGTCGATCTGTCGTATGGCGTGACGGTAATCGTCTTGCTGTCGGCTACCTTTATGTCAGCCATGGTATTGAGAAGTGTCGGGGCACCGTAATACTCAAAAGTTACCTTGGAAAGCACCGCGGGATTTGCCTGTCCGGCGCGAACGGTAGCAAGGTTTTCCTCCAACGCCGATATGGTCTTCTGCATTTTACCTTCGTAAAGCTTTGTGTCAAGTTTCATAATAACCTCCCTGCCGCAGTGGCGGCTGATTTTTAATTTAATTAATTTAAGAAATCAGGATTACCTGTGTATCTCGGTACCGACCTTCTCGCCCGAAACGGCGCGGAAGATGTTCTCGGGGTCCTTTAACTCGAATAGATACGATGTTATATTGTTGTCCATACAGAAGGACGCCGCGGTAAGGTCTATCGCGTGAAGCTCTCTGTCTATCATTTCACGATAGGTAAGCTCGTCATAACGCACCGCCGTCGGGTCTTTCTTCGGATCGGCATTATATACTCCGTCGATGTTCTTCGCGAGAAAAGCCGCATCGGCTCCGACCTCCGCCGCACGGAGGACCGCTGCCGTATCTGTCGTGAAGTACGGATCGCCCGTACCTCCGCCTATGATGACGACCTTACCCTCATCAAGATATTTTTTCGCGCGCTTCGGGCTGTAAAGCTCAAGAAACTCGTTTATCTCTATAGCAGACATTGCAACGGCATCAAGTCCGCGACGGCAAAATTCATCCTCAAGTCCGAGAGCATTGATTATCGTCGCGAGCATACCCATACTGTCGGCGCGTGAACGATCCATACCGACTCCCTTCGCCCCGCGCCAGATATTTCCGGCACCGACGATCACGGCTACCTGCACTCCGGCATCGGTACATCTCTTGAGTGTATCCGCAATGCGGTCGATGAACCCGAAATCAAGTATACCGTCCTTGCCCCCGGAGATCGCCTCTCCGGACAGTTTAAGTAAAATGCGTTTGTATTTCATTGTCATATTTCCCCTTACAATATCTTTCAGGATATATTTTACTATATCGCGCGCGGTTTGTAAACAGGCAGACGAAAATTACTTTGTAAAATAATATGTCAGAGCCCGAAAGCTACCTCTATTTCATGTATCTCGGCATCGCTTATCGGAACGATTTTACCGTTCATCGTCTCTATGCAGCAGAGCGACTGTGCTCCGAACTCAAGGACCTCAAGCCTGTCATAAGCGTTAAGAGTATCCGTTCCCGCAACGATAATAAGGTCATTCTCGATAAAGATTATCGGTGTCTTCATACTGATCGCCGAAACGATGCTTTCGGGAGAATTCTCGATCGTGCCGAATGGGAACCTTGCCACATTGCGAAGGCAAATATATCCCTCGGGGATAAGGTGAGAATTAAATTCCGCACCCGTCACGGCAAAGCCCATAGCGTATGGGCATCTCGCAAACGCAAGGCTCTTTATGTCCCCGTGAGCCGCAAAGATCCTTTCGGCAAGCCATGCGTAACGCGAAGCTGTCTTCCCTTCCTCGCACCGACCGTCTCTTACCCTTACAAGCATATCGGATGTCAGCATACCTCTGTCTTCCCCATCGGGGGTGATAACAAACGAGCCGTCGGCTTCTTTCGCCGCGAAAACACCCGTCGCCGCGGTAAAAAGCGTGTTTTTATAGCATCTCTTCGTCATTGCGATAACCGAATCGCGCAGCGCGTCATCGCCCTCGGGAGCTTCACCCTCAAGAGTGTCGGGAAGCAGTACCGGCTTAGCCTTAAGCTCAAGCTCAGCCGCGCCGAGAACTCTCGCATCGCGCTTCAGCATAGCGGCGGCAACACCTGTACGAGCCGCAAAGTCGAGCGCTTCAAACATCATGTAAGCCTTCTCAAGGCTCTCGGCACCGAGCACCACGCCGTGATTCTCAAGGAGAACCGTGTCGCATCCCTTTGCAAATTCGGACGATATGTATTCTCCGAGACGGCTGCTGCCCGGGAGCGCGTATTTCGCTATCGCGATCTTTCCGCAAAGCTCTGATACTCCCGGCATCATGTTGAGTTCCGGAAGCCTTCTTTCAAGGCTGTATGCTACGAGTGCGGCGGGATGGGCGTGAAGAACCGCGTGAAGATCGGGGCGTGAGCGAAGTATCGCCCTGTGGAAGGGATATTCGGTCGAGGGTCGGTGCTTGCCGACTATCTCACCGTCGGGCATGACCTTCATTATATCGTCGGCGGTAAGGTGCGCCTTATCGACTCCCGACGGGGAGATCCAGAGATTTCCCTCATCGTCCATTATCGATAGGTTCCCGCCCGAGGTAGTAGTCAGCCGGTTGTCATAAAGTCTTGTCATGGTCCTTGCGATATTTTCCGCCGGGCACAGTCCAGTAGTTTTCATTTCTGTCTCCTTATTTATTGTTCAAGTGCTTTTTTTACGTATTGCTTCGGCGTACAGAACATATACCTTCTGAAGAGCTCTGCAAAATAGCTTGAGCCCGAAAAGCCGCATCTGTCGGATATTTCGGTGACCGTCAGCTTTCCTGCCAGCAGAAGCGGAAGGGATTTTCTTATTCTGACACGGTTGACGTACTCGGTCGGTGTCTGCTTCATGATACTTTTGAAGCACCTGCAGAATTCGGAATGGCTGAGATCGCAAACTCCGGCAAGGTCGCTGAGGCCGATCGGCTCGGTATAATGTATCTCAACAAAGTCAATGACGTTCTTTATCCTCATTATCTGCTTCACAGTACGGGAACCCGTAACGTTAGCGATCTCTTTTTCCGCCGCCGGAAGCATAAGTCCCATAGCCTCGTAAAGCCGAGAAACGATAGATATCTCATATAGAGGCGGCTTGTTGTGATTCAGTTCTCTTATCTCACGGAAGATACTGAGTATCCGACAGCTGTCCTGACCGTCCTTCTCGTCGAAAACGAGGCATGAGAGCGCAGGAGAGTGTACCACCGGAGATAGGTATTTCTTCCATATCCGGTTATTATTTGCGCCGAAAAGAAAATTAGGTTCAAAGTTTACGGGGATATATTCGCAATCGCCGTTCCTGTTCCACGCCGAATGAAGCATATTTGAATTTACGAAGATACCCTGACCTTTTGAGAGGTGAAAGATCCTGTCATTTACCTGATACTCCATACTCCCGCTTACGATCACCGTAAATTCGGGCTCACTGTGCCAATGATACGCGAACCTTCTGTCCTCGTATTGCGATATTCTTAAACAGCCCGCAGAAACGGGAAAGTCAGCGGCACCGTGAGATTTCAGCTCAAATCCGCGATCGTCGATCTTAAGCTGATTGCTCATAAGCCCCCTCCTTCTTCAGCAAACAATCAATTTTGTTATAAAATCAGTCAAGCGTGTTATTGCAATTTCCGCGTGATGGTATTATACTTATAATAGTATAAAGCACAAACCAGGAAATTTCAAGTAGACAGACAAAATTTCACAAAAAAATCTGATATCTGAAAGGAAAAACGTTATGGGAAAAATGACCTTTATGGGTGCAGGAAGTGCCGTATTTGCAAGAAATGTCATGGGAGATATGATGCTGTGTGACTCTCTGCGTGATTTTGAGATGGCACTTTACGACATTGATGAAAACAGGCTTGAAGACACCTACCGTATCATCAAGGCATTCAATCACAATTTAAACGATGACAGATGCCGGATCACTAAATATGTGGGAGTCGAAAATCGCAAGGATGCGCTCCGCGGTGCGGATTTTGTTGTAAACGCGATACAGGTAGGGCTCTACGATCCCTGCACCATCACGGACTTTGAAGTACCTAAAAAGCACGGTCTGCGCCAGACGATAGCCGACACTCTCGGCATCGGAGGTATCTTCCGTGCACTCCGCACGATCCCCGTACTCGACGACTTTGCCGAGGATATTATGCAGGTCTGCCCGAACGCACTCTTCCTCAACTATACGAATCCTATGGCAATGCTGACGGGATATATGCAGAGATATACCGGAGTACGTACGGTAGGACTATGCCACAGCGTTCAGGTCTGCACGAAAACCCTCTTCAAGGAGCTCGGAATGGAGCCGAAGCAGCCCGTCAAAGAAAAGATCGCCGGTATCAACCACATGGCATTCCTTCTCGAGTGCTTTGATGCCGACGGAAACGATCTCTACCCCGAGATCCGCCGTCGTGCCAACGAGATACTCGACAACCCGCCCGAGGATTTCAAGGACCTTGTACGACTTGAGTATATCCGCCGCTTCGGCTATTACGTAACGGAATCGAGCGAGCATAACGCCGAGTACAATCCTTATTTCATAAAGAACACTCACCCCGAGCTCATCGACCGTTACCGTATTCCGCTTGACGAATATCCGCGCCGCTGTATAAAGCACGAGGAAAAATGGAAGGAGCTCCGTGCAACCCTTGAATCAGACTTCACACACAAGAGGTCAAAAGAATACGCTTCAAGAATTATGGAAGCAGTTGTAACGAACAAGCCCGACCTCATAGGTGGAAACGTTCTCAACACCGGACTTATCACTAACCTGCCGCAGAATGCCTGCGTCGAGGTCCCCTGCGTCGTCAACAACCGCGGCATCCTTCCCACTTATGTCGGCGAGCTTCCCGAGATCTGCGCAGCTATGAACAGGACGAACATAAACGTTCAGCTTCTCACGATCGAAGCCGCTCACACCCATAAAAAGGAGGCTATCTATCAGGCGGCAATGCTCGATCCCCACACCGGCTCGGAGCTTACTATCGACGAAATTGTATCACTCTGCGACGACCTTATCACCGCTCACGGAAGCTGGCTCCCCGAATTCCACTGACCGACTGACGGTCAATGCTCTCGGATCATTCACCGTAAGGTGAAGCCTTCCTCCGAATCCGATTTACAATTAAAGTCATAAAAAAAGAGACTGTAAACCCGTTTGTACAGTCTCTTATGTTTTTTTATTTACATCATCTCAGTCGCAGTTCTTCCAGTTGTGGTAAACATTCTGGACATCGTCGTTATCCTCGAGCGTATCGAGAAGCAGACCCATATGACGGGCAGTCTCCTCATCCTCAAGCGTGACATAAGTCGAGGGCACCATATCGGTATCGGCGGAATCGACGGTGTAGCCGAGCTTAACAAGAGAATCGCGGACATCGTAAAGGTCGGCTGTCTCGGTGTAGATCTCATAAATATCTCCGTCGCGCACAAAGTCCTCGGCTCCGCACTCCATAGCGTCCTCCATCAGCTTATCCTCGTCAAGCTCCTCATCCTCATCACTTATGATTATAAGTCCCTTTTCCGTGAACATAAAGCTGACGCAACCCGTCGTACCCATATTTCCGCCGAATTTATCGAAGTAATGACGCACGTCACCGGCGGTACGGTTGCGGTTATCGGTAGCGGCTTTGACTATAACGGCTACTCCGCCGGGACCGTATCCCTCGTATGTGATCTCCTCGTAGTTCGTGCTGTCGTTGCCGAGAGCCTTCTTTATCGTGCGCTCGATGTTATCGTTCGGGACATTGTTAGCCTTCGCCTTTATGATAAGCTCACGCAGCTTCGAGTTGCTGTTCGGATCGCCGCCGCCGGCTTTGACCGCGATTATGATCTCTTTGCTGATCTTCGTGAAAACTGACGCTCTCTGCGCGTCGGTCTTACCCTTTTTGTGCATAATGTTTTTCCATTTGCTGTGTCCTGACATATTCTCTGTACCTCTATAAAATTATTTATTATATTTTTTCGGGTTTCTTCAGGCAGATAAGTCCGAATGCGTTTCCGAGGACCGTTTTCGTTGCCTGCGTAAGCTTTATTCTTGACGCTCTGACAGCGGGATCTTCTGCCGAAAGTATCTGGCAATCATGATAGAACCTGTTAAAATCCGAAGCCACGTCAAGGATATATCTCGTCATCATCGATGGCTCGTAGGCGGCAAGAGCCTCTTTGACCTTTTCGGGGAAGCGCGAGAGAGTCTTCACAAGTGCCGATTCGGTCGGATCGGTGATCGTAAGCGCCGCATCATCTTTTGCTTCTCCCGCTTTGGATAGGATCGAGCAACACCTTGCGTAGGTATACTGAACATAAGGTCCCGTGTTACCGTTGAAATCAAGTGCGGCTTCAAGGTCAAAGCTGATGTCCTTTATCCTGCTGTTCGACAGATAATTAAAGACTATCGCCCCGACGCCTACCTCCTCCGCGATCTCGTCCTTATTCGGAAGACCGGGGTTCTTCTCTTCAATTACTCCGCGCACCTTCTCTATCGACATATTCATAAGCTGCTTGAGCCACACGACGTTGCCGGAGCGTGTTCCGAGCTTCTCTCCGTTGAGCGACATCGTACCGTAAGGGATGTGTACGAGCTTGTCGTACCAATCGTAGCCCATAAGCTCGACGACCTTGAACCACTGGGCAAAATGGAGCGACTGCCCCGCCGAAGTAACGTACACGCACTTATCGAAATTGAAGGTATCGTGGCGATAAACCGCGGCGGCGATATCACGCGCGGGATAGAGTGTCGAGCCGTCGCGTTTCAGTATCAGGCAGGGCGGCATAGAGTATTCTGAAAGATCAACTATCGAAGCCCCGTCGTCTATCTTAAGAAGTCCCATACTGCGCAGTTTCTCGACCTGTGCCGGCATCTTGTCGGTATAGAAGCTTTCGCCGGTATAATAATCAAAGGTTATATCCAGCTGCTTGTAGGTCTTCTTGTATTCCTCAAGGCTTATCGAAATAAACCATTTCCAGAGTCTTGTGTTCTCTTCGTCTCCGTGCTCGAGCTTCGTGAATTCTGCTCTCGCCTCGTCAAAGAGCGAGGGGTCCTTCTCCGCCTCTTCGTGGAAACGGACATAAAGCGCGACCAGTCCGTCGACACCGTTCTTCTCTATATCCTCTTTAGTTCCCCACTTCTTGTAAGCCACAAGCTGCTTGCCGAATGAGGTTCCCCAGTCGCCGAGATGATTGACTCCTATGCACTTATATCCCGAAAATTCAAATAGTTTTCTGAGCGAATGACCTATAACTGTCGTTCCGAGATGCCCGAGATGAAAGGGCTTCGCGATATTCGGCGAGGAATAGTCGAGCACGACCGTCTTGCCCTCTCCGTCAATATTCTTTCCGTAATTCTCACCCTCGTCAAGGATCTCCGAAACGACCTCGCGGCAAAGGTAAGCATCGGATATGAAAATATTCAGATAACCGTTGACCGCGCACGCACGCTCCAAAGCTTCGCAGCTTAACGCACCGGCAAGGGTCTCGGCGAGCATCACGGGAGATTTTCTCAGCTCACGGCTGAGCTTGAAGCAAGGAAGCGCAATGTCACCGAGCGAGCGATCGGGGGGGTATTCCATCATCTGTGCTACGGTCTCTGCCGTCAGGGTATTGTCCGGCTTTAATGTATCGACAGCCTTTTTTATGTCTTCGGCTATCAGTTTTTTTATCTTCTGCATATCAGGATCTTCCTTTATCTTTTTGTAGTAACGGCACAGAGCTTCGCACCGATGAATTCAATAAGCTTTTCCGTCCGGACAAGGAGCTGCATTCCCTTCATTCCCGAGCTTACCGTGATCTTCTCGTGGTCAAGTGCCGAACGGTCGATATAGACCGGGAAATTTTTCTTCATTCCTATCGGAGAGCAGGCTCCCCTGACGTATCCGACGGTCGCAAGCAGCTCCGAGGTATGAAGCATCTCGAGCCTCTTGTTCCCGGTTGCACCCGCAGCTGCCTTAAGGTCTATCTCAAGGTCAGCGGGGATACAGAAAACGGTTATTCCGGTCTTGTCTCCGCGGGTAACAAGAGTCTTGAAGACCATCGCGGGATCAAGCCCTATCTGCGATGCTATATTCACGCCCGAAAGGTCGTTTTCGTCCGGCACGTATTCCTTTATTTCATAGGGAATCTTAGCTGCATCAAGGCGACGCATGGCATTGGTCTTGACCTTCCCGCTCATTTTTTCCCGGAGGTCATATCGTTGACCTTGGCCTCTACCGCCTCTGCGACCTTTTCGTCGGTTGCGACGACAAGGATCGTATCGTCACCGGCAACGCAACCGAGTATAGAAGGGATATCTATACCGTCGATACCCGCGGCAACCGCGTTTGCAAGTCCGGGATAGGTTCTCAACACAACGATATTCCCCGCTCTGCTGACTCTCTTTATAGATTCGACAAGTGCATCGTTGAGCTTTATGCTTGCGGCGCTGTCGTTCTTCGGTGGGAGCATATATTTGTACCCTCCGTGACCCGTTGCGGTTTTTATGAGCTTAAGCTGCCTTATGTCGCGTGAGATCGTAGCCTGCGTCACTTCAAAGCCGCGCTCGCGTAGGCGGTCTATAAGCTCCGCCTGAGTATCCACCTCATATGCCGATACTATCTCGGCAAGTGCTTCCTGTCTTTTGTTTTTCATAATATATTCTCCAAAATAATCAGAAACCCGAGTTCATTTTTCTCCGCAGTCTGTCATAAAAGCCGTTATCGTTAAGTCGGATCAGCTTTGCCTTCATATCCGACTCGGTAACTCGGACCGTCTCACCGAAAGCAAGCTCCTGATTCGACTTTCCGTCAAGTGTGAGGAAAAGCATCTTCTCGCGGTTGCATGTGTTCTTTATTTCTATCGCGGCATCTGCCGGGAATATCATAGGTCTTGAAACCAGTGAATGAGGACATACCGGCGTGACGCAGATACACCTGAGTGACGGATCGACTATCGCTCCTCCGGCTGACATAGAATAAGCCGTGGAACCGGTAGGAGTCGCGACAATCACACCGTCGGCTCTGTAATCCGCGATCACCGAACCGCTTTCGGACATTCTGAGATCGACTATTCTTGACACCGATCCGTTTGATACCACGGCATCGTTAAGAGCAAACGAAACAAATCTCACTTTTCCCGCCGTGTCAAGTATCTCTACCTTTATCACCATACGCTCATCAAGGCGGTATTTGCCGGCAACAACATCGGCGAGTCTGTCGATCTCGTTAAGTTCAAGCTCTGCCATATAACCGAGCCTGCCGAGATTTATTCCGAGCATCGGCCGCTTCGCCGGAACGGCACGACGCGCCGCCTCAAGGATCGTACCGTCACCTCCGAGCAAAAGGATCACGTCGGCAGTCTGATAGAGTTTATCAAGAGGGATATATTCGATAAAATCGCGTTTTTTACCGGCTGAATTACGGTTGATCCTCTCGCGGTTGAAGGAAGCCGTGCAGACCGCCGCCCCAAGCGAGCCAAGGCGGTCAATAACGCTTATCGCGGCTTGCGCCTTGTCTTTTATATTGTAGTTCGTTATAACCGCAAACTTATTCACGGTCTCACCTCACAATCCTTTTTATGGTCTCATAATCGACAGCTTCACCGTTTTTTACAAAGCATGATAGATATTCTTTGTTACCGTCGCCTCCGGTTATCGGTGACACGATAAGTCCCGTACACAAAAGGCCCACCTCGGATGCAGAGCTTATCACCCGTGTCACCGCCGCAAGCCTTGCTTCGGCGCTCTTAACGATTCCTCCCTTTCCGACAGCCGCTCTGCCCGCCTCAAACTGAGGCTTTATAAGGCTCACGAAATATCCATCGGGCTTCATCACCGATACAACAGAAGGTATTATCAGCGTCTGCGAAATGAACGATACATCCATAACGACAATATCGACGCATCCGGGCAATATATCCGCGGAAAGCTCTCTCGCATTGTATTTTTCGATGTTTCTGACCCTCTTATCAGAAATAAGCGAAGGATCAAGCTGTCCCTTTCCGGAATCGACAGCCGTAACGAATGACGCGCCGCGGCTGAGCAGGCAGTCGGTGAAGCCACCGGTCGAAGCACCTATATCAAGCGCCGTAAAGCCCGTAACATCTATCCCGAAGCTCTCGAGCGCCGCCTCAAGCTTAAGCCCTCCGCGGCTGACGAACTTTTCTTTCAGTGTGACCGAGACCTCGTGAGGAAAGCTCTCATCTATCTCCTCAGAAGGCTTCGTCACGGTCTTCCCGTCAACAGTCACTCCGCCCGCCTCTATCAGCTTTTTCGCCGCCTCTCGGCTTTTTACCTTTCCGGTTACGGATAGGAAAAGGTCTGCACGCATCAGACTACCCGTGAGAGAAGGTAATCGGCAAATTCCGAGAGCACCTCCGGATCGGGAATATCGACAAGTGCCTGCTTCGCGGCATCGGTAAGCCTTGCGGCGTAGTCCCTTGCCGCTTCCTTCGACATAAATGACAGAATAGTCGTCTTGCCTTCATCCTCGTCACCCTTTTCAGCATCAAGAAGGTCATCGGTTATCTGAAATGCGAGCCCTATGTTCATGGCATAGCAGGACGCGGCGTTCTTTGCTTTCTCATCTGCACCCGCGGCAATGCATCCGAGCAGAGCCGCCGCAGAGATAAGACCGCCTGTCTTAAGTGCACAGAGCTTCATATATCCGTCGGCATCCGGCTCGGCAGGTGCAAGATCCATTACCTGCCCCCCGACCATTCCGGTGCTTCCCGCAAAAGCCGAAAGCACGCATACCGCCTCCGCTATTCCCTCTGCCGGCACGGAAGTATTCGAGGCGCAAACTCCGAACGCATCGGTCAGCAATCCGTCACCCGCAAGAACCGCCGTAGCTTCATCGAACTTTTTATGGCATGAAGGTCTGCCGCGACGCATATCGGAATCGTCCATACATGGCAGATCGTCGTGTATCAGGGAATAAGTATGTACCATTTCTATCGCACAGGCAAAGGCAAGAGCCTTTTTCTCGTCCCCGCCGAGTGCGCGGCAAAATTCAAGAGTAAGAAAAGGTCTTACCCTTTTTCCGCCGGAAGAAAGCATATACTCCTCCGCGGCGGCAAGAGTCGGGCATTCCGCCTCAAGGCAGGGGATATAACGGGTAAGCTCGGCTTCGGTTATCCGGCGCGAGTTTTCGATTGATTCCTTCAGTTTACTGTTCATTGAAATCTGTCTCGGTCATCTGACCGTCCTTTCCGTATTTGAGAAGTTTTATCTTTCTTTCGGCGCAGTCGAGCCGTTCGTTGCATATTCTTATCAGCTCTACACCCTTTTCATAGAGCTTCAGTGCCTCATCAAGCGGCGTGTCGTCGCTCTCAAGTTTTGCAACCGTCTTTTCAAGCTCGGCAAGCGCAGTTTCGAATTTCATATTATCCTTCATTTTTTATGACCATAGCTTTCGCCAAAGCGAAAACCTCCTTTCTTTCCGGATCGGTACCGGCTTTACAAGGCAAGATCGCCGCCGCACGGGCAACGAAAGCCGCAAAACACAGGTTGAGAGATCTATCTTTCAAGCTTTATTTCCGTAAATCAAGGTATCCGTGACGGTGGCGATCGCCTCTCCGTCGGAAAACCTAACGCTTATTTTTTCGTCCTTTAAAAGCTCGGATGCCCGAGTCACGACATTGCCGTCGGCGTCGGATACCGCGCCGTAGCCTCGCGCCAATACCGAAAGAGGATTCAGCGAGGTCAGCTTTGCCGCATATTCGCGGATATCGGCTCTCGCCGAAGAGTAGCGCAGCTTCGCCGATGCGCATAGCTTTTCCCCCGCGCGATCGGAAAGCAATCTTCTTCTGTCGGTGATAAATTGCGGATCGGTCATCACGCGCGACTCCGAAAGATCAGCAACCGTTTCGCGCCCGGATGTGATAAGGCTCATTACGGCTTTCGACATAATGCTCTCTTTACCGACGAGTGCCGCCCGCAGCACCTCCGAGTCGGGTACGGCAAGTTCCGCCGCCGCAGAAGGTGTCGGCGCACGTCTGTCGGCTGCAAAATCGCATATCGTAAAATCGGTCTCGTGTCCGACCGCCGAAATGACGGGTATTTCCGAGGCTGCTATCACCCTTGCGAGTCCTTCATCATTAAACGCCCACAGATCCTCCAGCGAGCCTCCCCCGCGACCGATTATGATCACATCGACCGATCGGGTCGAAGAAAAATACTTTACACCCGAAATAAGCTGAGGCACAGCCTCGGCTCCCTGTACCGCCGAAGGATGAATAACAAGCTCGGCTGACGGGCATCTCCGTCCCGTGACGTTTATCATATCGCGAACCGCTGCTCCGGTCGGAGACGTCACGATACCTATCCTTGAAGGGAAACGCGGCAGGGGTTTCTTTTTTGCTTCGTCAAACAGTCCCTCTCGCAATAGTTTTTCGCGAAGCTGTTCAAACGCGGCGTAAAGCGCCCCCACACCGTCCGGCGATATATCGTCGGCGTATAGCTGATACTGACCGTCGCGAGTAAATACCGAAACGCTTCCGCGGATAAGAACCTTCATTCCGTTCTCGGGAACGAAACGGAGCTTCTGCGCATTTGAGCGGAACATAACCGCTTTTATCAGCGAGCTGTCGTCCTTTACCGTGAAATACCAATGACCGGACGGGTATGCTTTGAAATTGGATATCTCTCCTTTGACGTAAAGCCTTTTTAACATCGGCTGACCGTCAAGAAGCATTTTTATATATTCGTTAAGCTCACTTACCGTCAGAGCCTTCTCCGAAGCGTCGGCGGCAGAGGAGCGAGACCCCTGCGGCGTTATCTGCGGAAAATCGCGGTTCTGCGAAAAATACGTTTTCACCTTTAAGTTTTTCCTTTATATATATGCTGCTCATGACCCCGCCGGCGTAGATAACGGGGATCCCCGGATATTCTTTTCGAAGATTATATGTCATTCGTGTGATCGTCCGTGCGACAAAATCAAGTGTCAACGCGCTTACAAGCCCTTTGTCACGCGTATCGTGCCATTCCCTCGCGGCGATGTTTTCGAGCCCGGACAGATTGCAATAAAGTCCGTCGACCGAAACCGCAGGCTTCGGAACTTTTCCGGAATATTCAAGCGCCGTTCGGTCAAGCTCGGGACCGGCGGGAAAGCGCATATCCATCATCACGCCAACACGGTCGACCGCCTGACCGGCGTTGAGGTCGTTAGTCCCTCCGATAAGCTCAGGTGAAAAGCCGATCGCATTCTGCCTAACATAAAGCAGCTCTGTCGTGCCTCCCGAGACATGGAAAGCGGCAAAATCGCCCTCGATCTCCGCCCCAGAAGAGTAATAAGCCGCCATTATATGTCCGTCCTGGTGAGAAAAGTCAAATACGGGCAATCCCCTTGCCGCGGCAAACGAGTGAGCGGCGACGATACCCGCAAGGAAGCAAGGCATATAAGAGCCTTCGACATCGCGCGGCTTTGCCGAGCAGCCAACGGCTATCGGAGTGAGGTTTTCCTCCTTCAGAACTGCGGCGAGCATATCGCAAAGCTCCGGAAGATTCTTCGTATGGGCAAAAAGCGCATCGCTCTGGCGAAGGCCTCTGTTTCCCTTCGCAACCGGCAACGGTGATTTCAAGTTTGCCCTTACCCTTCCGCTATCATCGCATATCGCCGCCGAGGTCGTGTAGTTGCTCGTATCGAATCCGACAAAGCAGTTCAATTCTTATCACCGCCGAGCGAGTCTTTAACGGCGTTAAGTACGCCGTTGACAAAAGCCCTCGCCTTGTCGTCGTCATATTCCTTTGTAAGCTCAAGTGCCTCGTTTATCGAAACGGGAGCGGGGACACCTTCCATAAAAAGCATCTCGTAAACGGCAATGCGGAGCACCGTGCGCGAAACACGCGACATTCTCTCGGGTTTCCAGCCGTGTGAATGCTCACGTATCACGTCGTCGAGCTTTTTAAGGTTCTCATGAACACCGAAATAAACCTGACGCACATACAGGTCGTCCTCTATCTCCCTGTCCTCGGCGGCGATATTGTAAATATCGAGTGCCTGCTCATCGGGCTTGAAACCGCTCTCAAACAGCAGTCCGAATACCGTCTTTCTTGCTTCTTTTCTTGTCATAAATACTACCGTTTCTTTCGCACAGCGAAAGCATCCTTTCCCGCCCGGAAAGCAGTTTTCCGTAGCCTTATCTGCCTGTATCGGGTCTGACCAAATAAACACCTA
>CALYSG010000006.1 GCA_945485605.1 uncultured Clostridia bacterium | reverse complement strand
GGAACCTTCTTTCAAGAAGGTTCCCCCACGCCTCTCGTATCCCCCGTTGTCACTCATACTTTCCCGTCGGAGGACAGCCGAAGTGCTTCTTATATGCCCTGAAAAACGCCGAATAGTCCCCGAAGCCACAGCTCCGGCAGGCGTCCTGTGCTCTCTGCCCCGCAGCCATGAGCTGATATGCCGTAATAAGCCTCTTCGTTCGTATATAGCTCCCGACCGTAGCGCCCGTCGCCTTCCTGAATATCCTTCCGAGCTGTGAGCCCGACAGGTGATAGAGCCTGCACAGTTCCTCTACCGAAAGATCCGAAGCAAGGTTCATGTTTATATATTCGATTATCTCCCCCGCTCGCGCGTCGGTACCGTCGGGACTTCCCCTTCTCTTTTTCTCAAAAACCGGAGAAATAAGTGCGAGAAGCGTGATTATCCCCGCGACCGCCGCCTGTCTGGCGGGCAAAAGACTGCTCTTGCCGAAGGTCTGAAAAACATCAAGCGGCTTTATACCGTGAAATTCCGACGGGCGGTAATAGTTATACTCCCCGAAGTGTCTGTCGGTAAAGGGCGCGAGCAGCTCCCCGCCCGCAAAGTCCCCCGTCAGCACCGACGGCGAAAAGTGAAGCGTCCACCTCTCGTATGGCATATTGTGCTCAAGCATAAGGCAATGACTCTCGGCACTCCTCATAAGCATAATGCTCCCCGGCTCGGGCGTATATATCCTTCCCTCGACGTTATACTTCACAGCTCCGGACACGAAGCAATATATCTCGTGCACCTCGTGAACGTGCATCCCGAAATCAAACGGGTTAGGATTCACATCCTCTGAATGTGACATCCTTATCTCGCCGTCACGGTAAGAATAAAAGCTCTGCAAAGTGTTCCCTTCCCTTCTCTCCGGACTTTACGACCGGCTCTTTTTCTGATTATATCACACAATGCGGATTTTTGCAATATAAATTGCTTACTTAAGCAATTCCATTGTTTTTTGCGCAGTAGTATAATATATTTTGTAGAAAATATTTATTGAAGGGGGGTATTTTTACCGCATTATGCCCGAAATGAAAGTTTCACTCTGCGCCTTCGCGGACGAAGCTTCCGCCTCTCTTGACGGTCAGATAGCCGCACTGAAGCGCAACGCAGTAGCCTTCCTCGAGATCCGCGGAGTCGACGGAAAAAACGTCTCTGAGCTCTCCGAAAAGGAAATCAAGGAGGTTGCCGCCCGTCTCTCGGACGCCGGGATCCGCACCTTCTCGATCGGTTCTCCGATAGGAAAGATAAGGCTCGACGAGGACTTTGAAGCTCACCTTGACACATTCAAGCGTCTTTGCGAGTACTCTGTAATTCTCGGCGCGACACGCATGAGAATATTCAGCTTCTACGCCGCCGAGAAAAAGAGGTTCGACACCGACGCGGTCTTTACGCGCCTTATGCGGATCTGCGATGCCGCTCCGAGCGAGCTCGTACTCTGTCATGAGAACGAGAAGAGCATCTTCGGCGACACGCCCGAAAGATGCGTCGAGATCTTCTCTGCCCTTCCCCGCCTCAAAGCCGTTTTCGATCCCGCAAACTTCGTCCAGTGCGGTGTCGACACGCTTAAGGCTTGGGATACCCTCCACACCTTCGTCGACTACATTCACATAAAGGACGCTCTACGCGACGGCAGTATCGTCCCCGCGGGAAATGGCGAAGGCAACGTCTTAAGCATCATCGCCTCTTACCTCGCACAGGGGGGCGAGTTCATCACCTGCGAGCCTCACCTGCAGAGCTTCTCGGGGCTTTCCGACCTCGAGCACGGCGAAAAGACCAAAATTGCCGACTGCTCGCTCTCAAACGACGAGGCTTTTGACCTCGGTGTATCATCCACAAAAGCAATAATCGAAAAAATAATAAAAGGAAGCTTTCACTGACGCGAAAGCCATGGTCAAAAAACATGAAAATAGGTGCCCAGCTCTACACAGTCAGAAACCAGTGCAAGACCCTTGACGATCTTGACGAGACTCTCGGCAAGATCGCCGATATAGGCTACCGCCATGTCCAGCTCTCCGGCATATGCGCTTACGAGCCCGACTGGATGAAGCGAGTCCTTCGCAAATACGGACTCAAGGCGGAGATCACGCACTACCCCTACGCAAAGATCGTCGGAGACACCGACGGCACGATAGCCTTCCATAACAAGCTGAAGTGCAAGTACATCGGACTCGGCTCGATCCCCGAATTCAAGAAGAACGGAAGCCGCCCGGAGGATCTCCGGAAGTTCCTCGCGGAGATAAAGCCGGTAGCCGAGAAGATCGCCGCCTCGGGTCACAAATTTATGTACCACAACCACAATATGGAGCTCTCGCACTACGAGGGCAAGACGTACCTCGATATGATCTGCGAAGCACTTCCCGCCGACATATGCGGCATAACCCTTGACACCTACTGGGTACAGGCGGGCGGCGGAGACCCCGCGGCATACATAAGAAAGCTCAAGGGCAGGCTCGATTGCGTTCACTTCAAGGATATGGTCTATTCGGGGGAGGACAAAGCCGTCCGTATGGCTGCAATAGGCGACGGAAATATGAACTACCCCGAGATCCTTCGCGCATGCCGCGGAGCCGGAGTAAAGTTTGCCTATGTCGAACAGGACAACTGCTATGACGAGGATCCCTTTGAATGTCTGCGCCGAAGCTATGAATACCTGAAGTCCTTCGGTCTTGAATAATAAATAAGGAGATGATCACTATGGACAGAAAAGTAAAACTCGGTATCGTCGGTGTCGGTAATATGGGCACCAGCCACATAAAGAACATCATGACGGGAAAATGCCCCGAAATAGAGCTTACCGCCGTCGCGGATGTCCTTCCCGAACGCCTTGAGTGGGCGAAAAGCGTCTGCCCGACCGTGAACTGCTATGCGAGCGCGGAAGAGCTGTTTGACAGCGGAAAGGCAGAGGCGGTCCTCATTGCCGTTCCTCACTACTTCCACCCGCCCTATGCCATTGAGTGCATGAAACGCGGACTTCATGTCATAACGGAAAAGCCCGCCGGAGTCTACGGGCTTCAGGTCCTTGAGATGATGAAGGTCGCCGACGAGCACCCCGAGCTCGTCTTCGGTATCATGATGAATCAGCGCACTAACTGCGTCTACCGCAAGATGCGCGAGATCGTAAGGAGCGGAGAGATGGGCGAGATCCGCCGCACGAACTGGATAATCACAGACTGGTACCGTCCGCAGGCTTACTACAACTCGAGCGAGTGGAGAGCCACTTGGGCAGGTGAAGGCGGCGGCGTACTCCTCAATCAGTGCCCACATAACCTTGACCTCTGGCAATGGATCTGCGGTATGCCGAAGAAGCTCACCGCAAAGATGTACTTCGGCAAATGGCACGACATCGAAGTTGAAGACGACGTGACCGCCTTCGTCGAATATGAAAACGGCGCGACGGGCGTATTCATAGCCACGACCGGCGATGTCCCAGGCACGAACCGTTTCGAGATCTCGCTTGACCGCGGCAAGCTCCTCGTAGAAAACAAGAAGCTCTATATGTGGAAGGCATCGATGACCGAGCAGGAATGGTCGGCAACGAATACCGAGCAGATATACGGCAAGCCCCCGATCGAATATTCCGAGGTCGAGACCGACGGACAAAATCCCAAGCACCCCGGTGTTCTCAATGCCTTCGCAGGTGCGATCCTCCGCGGCGAGCCTCTTGTCGCAGACGGTCGGGAGGGCATAAACGGTCTGACTATATCGAACGCCCTTCATCTTTCTGCCTGGCTCGGCAAGGAGGTCACCCTTCCGCTCGACCACGAGCTATTCTATTCCGAGCTTCAGAAGAGAGTTGCGACCTCGCGCCATAAGGAGCCCGTTGCTCATGTCGTGGCAAACACCGAAGGCACCTACAGCTCCTGATTAAATATGCGGGAGGTTTAAGGCAATGAAAATATCACCGAACCGAAAAAGGCTTGCCGCGGCAACTGTCGCAGCGGCGATGATCCTGCTCCTTATCCCGGTATTCTCGATTATCACCTCGGGGCTTGAACCCGAATTCAATCCGAGCGACGCCCGCGACGGTGTGAAGGCAGATCTGTCAGCCTCGCCCATAGACGGCGGACTTGAGATCACTGTTAATATAAACAATCAGAGTGAATATGCAAAGGATTTCCGCGTTAGCCTTTCTTACGAAAAAGAAGGGCTTCTGCTCACCGAAAAGTCCTCATCATCCTCTATCGCCAACGGCGAGACGGGTAGCTTTGTCTACCTGCTGAAGGAAAAAACCGCAGAGACCGAGGCAACGACGACCGAAGCGCCTGCGACGACCGACGAAGGTAAGGGGTGCGGCGGATGTTCGGCGTTTACGGGAATCGCCGTCGGACTTTCATCCTTGGCGGCTGTCGTCTTTCTATCTGTCGCTCTGCCCGGCAAAAAGAGGCTGTTCTGCCTGCTTTTTGCCTGCCTTACCGCGATCCCGCTTCTCGGCGGTATCACTCTTCCGTCCGATGCCGCATCCCGTGACCGCTCGGTCACGCTTTCCGATAAATTTTCCCTTGAAGGCGTCGGCGAGGTCGTACTGACCGCCGAGGTGACCTTCACTCACGATTTCAGCGAAAAGAAGGTGGAAGGAATGACGGGACTCGACCGGTTCGAGCTCACCTACTATTTCGGTCCCCACGGTGACCTCATCACGACCGAAAGCGTAATAAAGGACATAGCCGACTGCGGATTCACCTCGGTCCCGCTCGAGTACAACTCGACCGAAAGCAATAAAATAGCCCTGACCCTTTTCAAAAAGTACGGGCTTACCTGCTCGGCGCTTCAGGATCCGCGGATCATGAACATTTCTTACAGCCAGACGCCCCTCACACAGGAGCAGGTCGACGCCGTAGTCAAAGAGGTCGTCGAGGACTACAAGGACTTCGACAACATAAGGGGCTGGTGGATCTACGATGAGCCTGCAAAGAGCCGTTTCGAGATCATTGCTATGCTCAACGAGGCATTCGGGAAATTCTCACCGGACAAAAAGACTGTGATAAACCTCTTCCCGAACTACGCAAAGGACTCACAGCTCGGCACCGACGGCTACGAAAAGTATCTCAGCACCTTTATTGAGACAACAAAGCCCGACTTTCTCAGCTACGACTACTATCATTTCAATCAGACCGGAGGCACGGTGCGCTCGGGATATTTCACTAACCTTGAGCAGATAAGAAAGGCGGGCAAGGCTGCCGGCATCGATCAGATGGCGATAGTCCTTCTCACAAAGCATATGAAATACGGCAACGTTACCGACGCGCAGATCGCATGGGAGGCAAACACCTGCCTTGCCTACGGAATGAAGCATGTCTCGTTCTTCACCTATGCGCTCGATCAGTCGCTTGTCGATCAGGGCTGGTCGGATGCCTGCATAGCCCCCGACGGCTCAAAGTATGAGCACTACTACGCCATACAGAGAACGGCGAAGTGGCTCGTGCCGCTCGGGCGAGAGGTCGCCGCGAAGGAATCAACGGCGGTATTCCACCTCCGCGGTTCGGCAGAAAATATTGAGCAGGGCTGCAGCAGGTACTATTCCTACGGAGACCTCGGAAAGGTAGACGGCGGACGTTTCCTGATCGGTTTTTTCGATGACGGCAGCTTCATGTTCGTCAACAAGTTCTATTCGGGAAATGAAGAGAACAAGGCAACGTTGCTTGACCTTCGCGACGGGCTCGAGTATTTCGATACCGAAAGTGCCGAATGGAAGGCGGCAGAATCCTCGTCGGCTGTGGCAAAGGACGAAAACGGCAATTACACGTTAAGTCTTGCTCCCGGAGCGTCACTGCTTCTCAGAGTTAAATGATCAAACATCAAAACAAAGGCTTTCGCGTAGCGAAAGCCTTTGTTTTGATTGGTTTCCGAAAACCACCCGATGAGCGTGTGGTTCCGTATGGGTTCTTGCCGATCCGAGATCCCGCCGCAGCGGAGGGATGCTATTAAAAATGCCGTCGCAGGCAGTGTGCCTGCAGCGAGTCAGGGGTGCAGGCACTGCCTGCCGCCGTCTCGTTAACAGAAACAATGTCTGCAAAAAGGCTTCGACGCTTTTTCTTTGGCACAACAGGCGCAAAGAAAAAGCTTTGCAAAAAGAAAGCGCCGTAATGGGGAGTTTCGCCGCCTGCGGGCGGCGACCAAGGCTACGCGCCTTGGATGTGCGCCGCCTTTTGAAAAAGGCGGGCGAAAACTTTCAAAACAGGCGTGGGGCGATCGTCCACCTCACCTTTTTGCCAACATCCGCTCTGGGTGAAATCTTCACTTTTCGGTGAATAAAATGCGAGTCAGGGGTGCAGGCACTGCCTGCCGCAAGCCTTTGAAAAGGCTTGACCTAAACTTCAAAAAACGCGAAGGGTGATCGTCTTCCTACCTTCCTGCCGACATTATTTCCGGGTGAAAACCTCACCCTTCGGTGAATAAAATGCGAGGATCGGCTGCAGGCACTGCCTGCCCGCGGCAGCTACTGACTATAATATCCTGAAATAATTCTTTGAAAAATCTATTATACCGTCACGTCGCATCGCCGACAGCTCACGTGAGAGTGCCGCTCGATCCGAACCGAGGTATATCGCAAGCCCCGCACGGTCAAACGGCAGAGTAAAGCTCCTCGCATGGTACTTCTTCTCGCACTGCGAAAAAAATGTCATCAGCTTCTCGCGAAGTGTCTTCTTTGACAGCACCTGTATCCTCTCGTTCATACTCAGCGTCCGTTCGGCAAGCATCGACACGAAATTCCTGTAAAGAAGCCACTCGAGCCTGTTGCTTTCGGCGTTATGCCCGAGAAAGGCATCGGTCCGAAGTCTCAGTACCTTCGCGCCCTCCTGCGTACTTATGAAGACCTGCGTCCTCTCGATATTAAGATAGCATAGCGATTCGCCGAAGGTCTCGCCCGCCGTGACGTTCGCCATCATCATAAGGTCGCCGTTTATATCATCGGTGTAGACCTGCACGCTTCCCGAAAGAACCAGCCCGAAGAAAGCGAGCCGCTCATCGGCACGGTGAATGAATGTCCCCCTTCCGTATTCGGCAACAGAGGCTTCAAGCAGCTTTAGTGCCTGCTGCAGCTCCCCGTCCGACAGCCCGGAGAAGAGTCTGCACTCCTTTATCCTTTTCAGCTCGGATGCGCTGAAGGTGTCGGTCATCTGCGCTTCAGAACGGCCGTAACAGCCGCTCCGACCGTGCAGATGAATATTGCTGCCGCCGCCGCGACACCGTTACCCGAGTTGCAGGTCAGAAGGCTTATTATGTTGATGTCCGAAACATCGACCGGACCGGTCTCAGACTGTGAACCGCTGTCGGATGGCTCAACGCTCCCCGACTCGGCAGCTTCAGGCGTATCGGTGTCGAGCTCCGTTTCGGAGACGTCGCCCGAGGATGTCACTTCGGATACATCCGAATTATCTCCCGAAGGCTCGGTAGAAATTGTCCCGGTAGGCTCGACAGAGGGTGTCCCCGAAGGCTCTGTCACAGTCGTTCCGGGCCCCGGATTTTCGATCGAGGTGTCGACATAAGCGGTCGATCCACTCGTTTCGGTCGACGACGGTGCGGCAAGCTTCACATATTCCGCATAGACCGCGTCGGCAATCATCGAATGTCCGTCCTTATTCGGGTGAGGATCAAGGTCGAAGTTCGGCAGAAGCCCGACGTTCGTGTGAGCCATGACCGCCGTAACGTCGGCGACGACATACCTGTTTCCGTTGTACCGGTGAGAAGCTATATATTGGTTCATTCTGTTAAGATATCCCTGCACTGTGCTTCCTATGACTATACTGCTACCGAGATCAAGTGCCGCATATGGATTGTAGAAGTTATTTACGATCAACTCCGCGTCGGGGTTCAGCTCGTAAATACGATCGATTATCTTCGTCCAGTTAGCCTCAAAGCCCGAAACGGCGTCGTTGAATATCTTCACCTGCTCCGGCTCGTTGATGTAGTTGGAAAGCTCGGTCATCTTCTGCAAAAAATTAGTCGCATTGACCACATTTCCCGCCTTATCGAGGCTCGTAATCCCGAGGCACGCGCAGATCATCTTCCCCCCCGGTCCGAGAATATCGTTTGATCCCATCGAGAGGGTGATAACATCAGCCTCCTTGACCGCGTTGATATACGTCTGCGTCGAAAGAAGGGTCAGAGTATCCGAGGTATTAGACCCGGTTTTTGCAAGGTTGTTTACCTTCGTCGCCCCGATCTTACCCGCAAAGAGTGCCGCGTAAGACGATGGGGGAGTCACTCCGTCCTTCTGATAGTCCTCAAGTCTGTACCCTGCGGCAATGCTGTCTCCGAGGACCGTATATACCTTCGCCCCTTCCCCCGTGGCAAATACCGCAGGCATCGCGATCGTCATGCAGAGCATTACCGCCGCGATAATCGCCGACGCTATCTTTATCTTTTTCATATCTACCTCCGCAATATATTATTTATATTAGTTTATCATATTCTGCTGTATTTGTCAATCGCAATATCACTTTGCGGCAAAAAAAGAGGAGACCCTCACGCGGAAGGTCCCCTGTTTTTCGCTTTGTTCAGTCCTTGGTATAACGAACGCCGTCGATCTCGATGAACGCCTTACCGTCAACGCTACCCTCAGAGAATTTGCTGGAAGTAGTGGTCGACTTGCCATCGCCATCAGTGGTAGTAAACTTGATGACCTGATTGCCGTTTTCGTCCTTCGCAATCTCGTAGGTACCCTCGGAAGTAGTGGTCGTGTTACCGACCGTGTAAGCTCTTGTAACCTTATTGCCCTTGAACTCATAGGTATAGGTTCCAAGAAGAGCTTTTCCCGAGTAAGATCCCGAAAGGGTCTTCGCGCAGGATGCGAACGCGCAGACGAGCATTATGGCTACGAGTGCAACTGCCGTGATCTTAATTGCTGTTTTCATGTGGATAGTCCTCCGTATTATTAATGTGCTCATATTATATCACATGAGATATCAACTGTCAATAGTTTCCTGATTTTTTATTTTCCTCGCGGGGAGCTGCGAAACGACTATCCCGGCGAACATAAGAAGGCAACCTACATACTGAACCGCGGTCATTGAAACGCTGAGAAGCAGAAGATTTCCTATCGCACCGAACATTGACTCGGTCGACATTATTATCGCCGCGACGGTCGGGTCGGCACCCTTCTGTCCCACTGTCTGAAGCGTGAAGCCCACGCCGACAGACATGATTCCTCCGTAAAGGATCGGAAGCATTGCACCACCGATCGCCTGTGCATTTAGCGACCCGGCGTCAAAGAATACAGCACATACAAGGCTCAGCCCTCCGCAAACGGCGTACTGAATTCCCGAGATCACAAAAGCATCCGACTCATGACCGAACCGGTCGATAAAGAGGATATGGCACGCCCAGACCGGAACACTTATAAGAAGCATGGCGTCGGTGAAATCAAATCCGCTCTCGCCCGCGGCACAGAGCAGATAAAGCCCTAAAAGCGCCGCCACAGCTCCTATCCATGTCGTCGCGGCTGTCTTCTTTTTCATAAAAACGAAACCTATGACCGGTACGGCGACGGTATAAAGTCCCGTGATAAATCCCGCCTTCATGGAGTTCGCGTCGGGACTGAGCTCTATTGCGTACTGCTGAAGAGTCGAGGCGGTAAAAAGCAGAAGCCCCGCAGGTACTCCGTAAAGAATAGATGAGCGGAGCTTCTTTTTGTCCCGTTTTTCCTTTGAAAAAATGAGGAAAAGCGGAAGCATCACTGCGCTCCCGATGAGGAAGCGCAGTCCGTTGTAGGTATATGTTCCGACACTCTCCATACCCTTGACCTGTGCAACGAAGGCAAAGCCCCAAACCATTGCGGTCACAAGCAGGAGAGCCGAGGAAAAAAGTTTTTTCTTCATTCGTTATATCTTTGGTTCATTTGATTCTGAAATCGAGGATCGCGCGGAACATCTCTATCGATCTCTCGTATTCGGTGTCGGTATTATTGCCTCCGCATCCCACGGCACCCTTGAAGGGGCTGTAAATACAGATACATATCACAGCATCGTCCGAAACACCCGAAAACGCCGCCTGATTTGCAAGGTAGAAATCTGTTTTCTTAAATATCACGCCGCATTCGTCGTACCGTATATCCTGCGGCACGCTTCCCTCTCCGAGCAACTCGTCAAGCCCGCGAAGTCCTACCCTGCCCTTCATGGCATCGTATATCCATTTGTCGGCTATCACGACAGAGTAGCTTCCGGTCTGAAGAAGCTGTGAAAAGTTCTCGTAATTCGAGGCATTCACGCTCGGATTTACCGTTCTGTATTCGGTCTCGCCCGGCTCAAGCGTTCCGGTCGAGCTCTGCTGTTTCTGGCTTTCCTTAATATATTCCTCGCTGTATATCTCGGTCACGGTCAGTCCGACACCGTTCTTTTTGAATGTGTCAGGCTCGATCGAGGTAAAAGCCTTCTTCATGTCGGGGACCTTTGTGTCCGAGGCACTCATCGCCCCTCCGTAGAGGATCCCGACGTCGCTTTTCTCCTTTGTCGCACACTGCACAACGCAAAATATCAGCACGATAAGAGTAAAGACCGCCGCTATGACCTTCCATTTATTGTAGTACCAGAAATTTTCGAATTTTTTTCCCGTTTCGCTCTGAGGCTGAATATCGGATGCGGGTATTTTGTTTTCGTCCATAGACTGCCTCCGGCTTGATTTTGTTTTTTGAAATCTTTACTGATCGATCGGCTTCATCGTCGGGAAGAGAAGGACATCTCTTATCGAGGGACTGTCGGTAAGGAGCATAACCATACGGTCGATTCCGAATCCTATGCCTCCCGTAGGCGGCATACCGAGTTCAAGCGCGTAAAGGAAGTCCTCATCGGTCGTGTTCGCCTCCTCGTCGCCCTGCGCAAGGAGAGCCTCCTGCGCCTTGAAGCGCTCGCGCTGATCGATCGGATCGTTAAGCTCGGAGTAGGCGTTCGCCATCTCCCAGCCGTTCATGAAAAATTCGAATCTCTCGACATAGGCAGGGTCATCGGGCTTCTTCTTCGTCAGAGGAGATATCTCTGTCGGATGATCCATAACGAATGTCGGCTGGATGAGATGCTCCTCCGCATAAGTCTCAAAGAAGAGATTGAGTATATCGCCCTTCTTATGCCTCGGCTCGAATTCTATGTTGTGAGCCTTCGCTGCCTGTCTCGCTTCCTCAAGTGTGTGTATCTCCGAGAAATCGACGCCCGAATATTTCTTTACCGCGTCGAGCATGGTAATACGCGTGAATGGCTTTCCGAGGTCCATCTCGATTCCGTTATAGGTGATAACGGTCGTGCCGAGAACTTCTTTTGCCACATAGCGGTACAGATTTTCGGTCAGATCCATCATACCGTGGTAATCGGTATAAGCCTGATAAAGCTCCATAAGCGTGAACTCGGGGTTATGGCGCGTATCAAGCCCCTCGTTGCGGAAAACTCTGCCTATCTCGTATACCTTCTCCATTCCCCCGACGATGAGGCGCTTCAGATAAAGCTCAAGCGATATGCGAAGCTTCACATCAAGGTCAAGGGCATTGAAATGCGTCTCAAAGGGCCTCGCGGCGGCACCTCCGGCATTCTGGACGAGCATCGGAGTCTCGACCTCCATAAAGCCCTGCGAATCAAGGTAACGACGGACGGTGCTGATTATCTTCGAGCGGTTTATGAAGGTCTTCTTCGTATCCTCATTCATAATGAGGTCGACATATCTCTGACGGTAGCGAAGGTCGGTGTTCGTCAGTCCGTGGTACTTCTCGGGCAGGATCTGAAGGCTTTTTGAAAGGAGCGTAACCGAGTCGGCGTGGACCGAGGTCTCGCCGGTCTTGGTTCTGAAAACCTGTCCCTTCACACCGACAAGATCGCCGATGTCGAGCTTCTTGAACGCCTTGTATGGATCCTCGCCGAGTGAATCGCGCGAGACGTAGCACTGGATATTGCCGCTGAGGTCCTGCACATTGCAGAAGGATGCCTTGCCCATGACTCTCTTTGACATGAGTCTTCCGGCGATCGACACGTCCTTGCCCTCAAGAGCATCAAAGTTATCCTTTATTTCGGCGGCGTGGTGAGTCTGATCGTACTTTGTTATCTTAAACGGGTCGTTCCCTTCCTCGCAAAGTGCCGTCAGCTTATCGCGACGGACGCGAAGAAGCTCCGAAAGCTCTGCCGCAGTTGGCTCTGCCGCCTTGTTCATCTCAAGGTTTTCCTTTTCGGTCATTTTTCTTTCCTCCGGGGGTCAGATCGTGTGATGATCGTGATCGTTTCTCGTGCGGAAAACATCGCGCACCTCTACCTCAAATTGCCCGCCGGGAGCGTCGACCGTGACGACCGATCCGATTTTCGCCTTCGCCTCTACGAGAGCCTTGCCTATCGGCGACTGATCGGATATACGGTGCTCGGCGGGATCCGCCTCATTTGAACCGACAATGCTGTATTCGATCTCTTCGTCATCGTCGCGGAAGTAAAGCTTCACCGTCGAGCCGACGCCTACTATCGATGTATCTATTTTCGATTCGTCAACGATCTCTGCGTTGTTTTTGAGCTCTTCAAGCTCTTTGATCCTTGCTTCGATCTTTGCCTGTCTCGTTCTTGCCTCATCGTATTCGGAGTTTTCCGAAAGGTCTCCGTAGGAGCGGGCGACCGAGAGGTCTCGCTTGACCTCTTCGCGTTCAACGTTTACGAGATGTTCGTATTCCTTTTCAAGTGCCTCATAGCCTTCCTTAGTGTAAAGCGTTTTCTTGGTTGACATACTTTTCTCCCTCTATATGATATGAATTTTGATTTTACTTCGTTAAATATTCAATAGCGGCGGCAAGCTGGTTATCCTTTGCCTGATATTCCGCGCGGAGGAGCTTATAAACATTTATCTTCT
This sequence comes from uncultured Clostridia bacterium, assembly GCA_945485605.1. Lineage (GTDB taxonomy): Bacteria > Bacillota > Clostridia > Oscillospirales > CAG-272 > RGIG3994. The sequence goes on along the minus strand of CALYSG010000006.1, from coordinate 10,201 downwards.
GTGCCTCTTCGGAAAGCTCAACGGTGCAGCCCTCATCGGGGTAAAGTCCAATGCCGTCGTAGTTGTCCGAGATCGGAGGATAATAGAAGTCTGTCGTCATCTTTATCGCTCCCTTGTTCAGAACATAGATCGACTGCATACAGCCCTTGCCGTATGTCTTTGTGCCGAAGACCTTTGCAAGACCGTAGTCCTTCATATTCCCGGTGAAAAGCTCTGCGGCACTCGCCGTTCCGCCGTTCACGAGCACTGCCGCTTTATAGTTTCTGTACTTTCCTATATTCTCTCTTTTGATATTGCAGGTAGAGTAGCTGCCATTGTAGCTGACGGGGTTGCAGTACTGTGTTTCCATATTACCGGACCTGCCCTTTGTGCGGATGACTATGTCCCCCTCGTTGAGGAAGTAGGACAGCACCGCCGTTATCGAGGCACGGTCGCCGCCGGGATTAGAGCGAACGTCGTAGATGAACTTGTCGCATCCTCCGGCGATCAGAGCCTCCATCGCCGTGTAAAACTGGACGGGAGTCGTAAGGTCGAACTGCACGAGCTTTACTATTCCGACCGTTTTGTCGGCAGCGGAAACGGTATATATTACCGATTCGGAGGTAAACTCTTCACGCAGGATAGAGAATTCTATGATCTTGTCGCTTCCCTCGCGCATGATTCCGAATTCGCAGAGAGTACCCTTCGTTCCCTGAAGCTTTTTGAGAGCGGGCTCATAGCCGACAGAAGCCACATCGATAGCCTCGTCGCCCTTTCCGACCTTCACGATAAGGTCGCCGGCGAGCAGCCCGGCTTTCTCTGCCGGGGTGTCGGGAAGGACGGATATGATCTCTATCGCCTTTTTGTCTGCATTTTCGGTCACGGTAATTCCGATACCCTGATTTTCGCCTTCGTTTTCGCGCTGAAGGGCGGCGTATTCCTCTTCATTATAATATTTCGCGTACCTGTCGCCCGTTTTAGCGATATACGCGTCCACGGCGGCATACGCCATATCTTCGTCGGTAAGCTCAACGTCATAGAACGAGAAGCGCTCGAGCATAGCCTTCACTATTTCCTCGGCAGACGCTTCGGTATTCCCGCCTCCGTTCCCGTTTCCGTTCCCGTTACCGTCAGAGGTTTCGAATGATCCGAAGATGTTTCCTATGGTGTCGGACAGCCTTATGAGCGCGCAGGAATTAAGGCAGAGAACAAGCGCGATCAGAAGAGCAGCCAATGCAAAATATTTTCTTTTCACAGCAAAATCTTCCTTCAAAAAATTATTTAATTATGCAATTAAGCGAAACGGAAGAGCCTCCGTTCCGCTTATGCATCAGAATTTCGCGGGCTTTGAGTTAAGATACTTCTTGACCATCAGTGCGACCTTGAATGTTATCGCGTGCTCGAATTCGCGCAGATCAAGGCCCGTCAGCTTGCGTATCTTATCGAGTCTGTAAACAAGGGTATTTCTGTGCACGAAGAGCTTCCTTGATGTCTCAGAAACATTCAGATTGTTTTCGAAGAAGCAGTTTATCGTCATAAGAGTCTCACGGTCGAGCGATTCGAGCGAGCCCTTCTTGAAGACCTCCTGCAAGAACATCTCGCAAAGTGTCGTCGGGAGCTGGTAAATAAGCCTTCCGATACCGAGATTCTCGTAACTTATGATATTCTTCTCGGTATCAAACACCTTTCCGACGTCAAGTGCGACCTGAGCCTCTTTGTAGGCTCTGGCAAGGTCCTTGATATTGTCGACGACAGTCGAGATACCGATGCTCGCCTTCGTATAAAATTCAGTCGACAGGGTATCGGTGATGTTCGTAGCCATCTTTTCGATCTCCTTGTGATCCGTTCCGGGTCTGAGGTCCTTCACAAGGACGATATCGTGCTCGCCGACGCTTATAACGTAATCCTTCGACTTGTCGGGGAACATATTCTGGAGCATCTCAAAGGGCATCATATCGGTCTTTCCGCTGAATTTAATGAGGAATACGATACGGCTCTCTTCGGTATTGAAGTGAAGCTCCTTGCTCTTTATATATATGTCGCTCGGAAGAATATTGTCGAGTATGATATTCTTGATGAACGATCCCTTATCGTATTTTTCGTCGTAAAGGTTCTTTATATTCGCGAGAGATATTGCAAGCAGCTTCGAGGTTTTCTCGGCGTTTTTATCCTCTCCCTCGACAAAAACGATATATTCAGCCTTACCTGCGGGACCGATGGCACGGTATGTATAACCGCCCGAAACGACAAGATCGTTTGAATAGGTAAGCTCGTCACGTACCCCCTGACGGATCTCACCGATCTTAACAAGCTCCGAGCAGGCTATTATGACCCCGTTTTCGTCTACGACGCCGATCACCCGGTCGACCGCGTCTTTCATCTGATGAATAACGCTCTGAAACAATCTGTTTGACATTGTTTTTGCCCTCTTCTTCCGTTTTGTATATTCTATACTATATTGTACTACACTATTTGTGATTTTTCAATAGGGTATTTTATATTATTTCTAAAAAGACAAAAAAATAATTGTAAAAATTCACTCATTTGACGAAGCACCGCCGAGCTCAAACTCGTAAGACAGCGCTCCGAGGAGAAAAGTCGACACGGTTTCGGTACGCAAAATACGTTTTCCGAGTCCGACGGGAATGAGTCCCGCCTCTGCCGCGCGTTCGTATTCGGTGTGAGAGAAGCCTCCCTCGGGGCCTATCACGACGGAAACAGTCAAGCCCTCGCGTCTGCAAAGCCTTAATACCGAGCTTCTAAGCACCTCACCGAGCGGAACGGTTCCCTCCCCCTCGTAGCAAAAAAGAGGGATATCCGCACTCGCGGCGGATCTGAGCATTTCCGAAAAGCTGACGGCGCCGAAAACGCGCGGAACGATGCCTCTTCCGCTCTGTTTCGCCGCTTCAAGGGCGATCTTCTGTCTTCTCTGCCCCTTTTTGTCCTCCGACGCGGGATTTGTGCGGACAATACAGCGCTCGGACTCAAACAGCCTTATCTCGGACGCGCCGCATTCGACCGATTTCTGTATCACAGTATCGAGCTTCTCGCCTTTCGGAAGTGCCTGCCATATACACGCGAAAAACGGAGGCTCCGAAGCCGTCCGCTTTTTATTTATTATCCTTGCCTCAACGTCACCCGGAAAGGCAACGAGCTCACATTCGTATTCGTTCATATCACCGTCGCAAACGGTAATGTGCTCTCCGACCGCCATGCGAAGCGACCTTGAAATATGAAAGGCATCCTCACCCGTGATAATCACGCGGTCTCGGCTTATCTGCCCTTCACCGACGAAAAATCTCGGCATTCTGACCTCCGATGACATCTTTTGTCGTATTTGTGCGTAAACAACTTAAATTATACTATATTATCCGCCGTTTGTCAAACGCTTTTATTGAATTTCACGAAAAATATCTCATTTTTCACAAATAAAAAACTTTACTTTGGGCAGGTAAAATGATATAATTAAAAAACACAACCCGAAAGGAGAAAGATACCGTGCGGGATTTTGACATAGCGATAATAGGAGCGGGACCGGCGGGAGCGACCTTTGCAAGGCTCGCATCGAAAACAGGTCTATCGGTATTTCTCGCCGACGGTCAGAGTGAAATATCACGCAAGCCATGCGGCGGGCTTCTCGCCCCGGACGCGCAGAACGTTCTCGCGGGAATGAAGCTGACCCTGCCAAAAGAGATCCTCGTCGATCCTCAGATATTTTCTGTCAAGGTATACGATGCGAAAACGCGTCTGACGCGACTCTACCCGCGCCGCTATCTTAATATGGACAGACTTCGGTTCGACCGTTGGCTTATATCGCTCATCCCCGACACGGTTGAGGTCCGGACGGGGAGAGTGACTCGGATCGAACGGCAAAACAAAGGCTTCGGTCTTACCTTGGGGAACGGTGACAGCCTTTTCTGCCGAGCCCTCGTCGGTGCCGACGGCGGTAATTCGGGCGTGCGCAAATTTCTTCTCTCCGAATCGGGAAAGCGGGATAAAATAAAGCGTTACATAGCTATTCAGCAGTGGTTTTCCGACGACGGGCGAAGCGAACCCTTTTATTCCTGCATTTTCGACGGCGAAACAAGTCCGTCATGCTCCTGGTCGGCTTACAAGGACGGGCTTATTATGTTCGGCGGGTGCTTCCCTCAAAAAAACTGCCGTGAATCCTTCGAACGTCAGAAATCTAAGCTGATCGCCGACGGGATACTTCCCATTGACGGAGAAAAGGCGCTTAAGACCGAGGCTTGCCTCATATGCAGTCCGAAAAAGCAATCTGATTTTCTTATCGGAGGCGACGGAGCTTTTCTCATAGGCGAGGCGGCGGGCTTCGTCAGCCCGAGCTCCTACGAGGGTATAAGCTATGCTCTTGACAGCGGAAGGCTGCTCGCCGAAGCATTCGAGCATACCGGCGGCAGGCTTGACCTTCACAGGATAGCAGATACATACGAAAAGCTTGTATCGGGGATACGCCGCAAGCTCATTCTTAAAGAAATAAAGCGACGTGTGATCTTCTCACAGCACACAAGAAATCTGATCCTGCGCACCGGAATCGCATCGCTGAAAATATAAGGCAATACCGCACATTTTTCGTTCAAATGCCGGATCGCCTTAAGATAAAAACCGTGGAAGCTCTCCGCAAAGAAAGCTCCCACGGTGATTCTTTTTTATGAGCGAAGCCTCAAAGCTCCTTATCGATAAGGGCGGTCAGCGCCGACTCGGGTTTATAGCCGAGCGAGATCGCTTTGACTGTCTTATCCTTGATAATTATCACTGTCGGGATGCTGTCGATCCTGAACGCCGAGGCAAGCTCGGGCTCCTCGTCTACATTTACCTTTCCGACCTTGATTTTTCCCTCATAGTCACCCGCTATCTTCTCTACCGTCGGGGCAAGCATGCGGCAGGGACCGCACCACTCAGCCCAGAAATCGAGCATTACCGGGATATCCGAGCAGAGGACCTCGTCCTCAAAATTGTCCTTCGTTATCTTAAGTTCAGCCATTTTAAATCTCCGTTACTTTATTTTCTGACAGAATCGAGAGCTTCGTCGACCTTTCCGAGGTCGGGCGCGCCCGCCATAGCCGAATCGGGGCGTCCGCCGCCCTTGCCGCCCGCAACGGCTGCCGCCGCGCTGACGAGCCTGCCCGCGTGCGCACCGTTCTTTACGGCATCGGCTCCGGCAACGCAGACGAAGTTCAGCTTACCGTCGCATACCACCGCAAGAAGAGCCACTGTGTCGGGATGTGAAGCCTTTATATCATCGGCGAGAGAACGTGCCGCCGCAATATTCATGCCCTCGAGCTTGCCGGTCACGAGCTTATAGTTTCCGAGGTCGACAGCACCTGCCATTATCGAATCGAGCTTCGATGCCGCGAGCTTACCGTTCAGAGCCTCTATCTCGCGCTTCAGCTCCTTGATCTCGGACATGACAGCCGCACCGCGCTTCGGAAGCTCGCCGACGTTCTGAGCCTTGATCTCCTTTGCGGTCAAGGCAAGCAGCATATCCTTCTCGCGGAGCTGCTTCAGTGACTCAAAGCCCGTCACGCACTCGATACGTCGGACACCCGCAGCCACCGAGGACTCGCTGACTATATGGAAAAGTCCTATCTTCGAGGTGTTGTCGACATGAGTTCCTCCGCAGAATTCGACCGACTCGTCGCCCATCCTGACAACGCGGACGACCTTGCCGTACTTCTCGCCGAAGAGCATCATAGCGCCCATTTTCTTGGCTTCGTCAATATCAGTGACGACAGTATCGACAGTGACTCCCGCAAGTATCGCTCCGTTAACAAGGTCTTCGACCTTCTTAAGCTCCTCCGGTGTGACCGCCGAGAAGTGTGTGAAATCGAACCTTCCGCGCGTTTCATCGACATACGAGCCCGCCTGCTCAACGTGATTGCCGAGCACACGGCGCAGCTCAGCCTGAAGAAGGTGGAGCGCCGAATGATTTCTTCTTATCGCCTCGCGGCGGACAGAATCCACCTCGGCGGTAAGAGTATCACCTACGCGGACGACGCCTTTTTTCAGCGTGCAGGCATGAAGGTATACGCCGTCGGTCTTTTTCGTATCGTTGACGGCGATCTCGGTATCGCCAAGGAGCATCACTCCGCTGTCGCCGACCTGACCTCCGCCCTCTCCGTAGAAGGGCGTTCTGTCGAGCACGAGCGTGAAGTCACCCTCAGTGACCTCCTCACAGAGCATATCGTCGGCAATTATCGCGACGACCTCAGCCTCGGTCTTATTCTCCGAGTATCCGGTGAATTCGGTCTTCGGCAGACCCGACAGCAGATCCTTCTGCGAGGCGTCCCAGCCGCCGATCTTGCCTCTCGCGGCGCGGGCACGGTTGCGCTGCTCGAGCATAAGCGCCTTGAAGCCTTCTTCGTCGACCTCAAGCCCCGCCTCCTCGGCGATCTCCTTTGTCAGATCTATCGGGAAACCGTAGGTATCGTAGAGCTTGAAAACTCCGTCGCCCGAAAGGGTCGAAGCCCCCGTCTTCTTCGCGCTCTCCACCATCTCGGATAGTATGCCGAGTCCGGCGTCTATTGTTGCGTGGAAGCGCTCCTCCTCTATCGAAACGACCTTATTTATATAGTCGCGCTTTGTGTCAAGCTCGGGATAAGCGCGGTCGTTCTGCGCGATCGCTACCTCAAGGATCTCGGTAAGGAACTCACGGTCGATCCCGAGCAGCTTCCCGTGGCGCGAGGCTCGGCGAAGGATCCTTCGAAGGACGTATCCCCTTCCCTCGTTCGAGGGAATGACTCCGTCGGCGATCATAAACATCGCGCTCTTGATATGGTCGGTGACGACGCGGATGGAAATGTCGTTCTTCGGGTCGACTCCGTACTTCTTACCCGAGACCTCGGTCACCTTATCAAGGATCGCGCGGTTAGTGTCGACCTCGAACATATTGTCAACGCCCTGAATGACGCAGGCAAGGCGTTCAAGCCCCATTCCCGTGTCGATATTCTTCTGTTTCAGCTCGGTGTAGTTGCCCTTGCCGTCGTTGCAGAACTGCGAGAAGACATTGTTCCATATCTCCATATATCTGTCGCAGTCGCACCCGGGCTTGCAGTCGGGATTGCCGCACCCGTACTTTTCGCCGCGGTCAAAGTATATCTCCGAGCAAGGACCGCAGGGGCCCGAGCCGTGCTCCCAGAAGTTGTCCTCTTTTCCGAGTCGGACTATCCTCTCCTCCGGCACGCCGATCTTATCGCGCCAGATGGCATAAGCCTCTTCGTCCTTCTCGTAGACGGATGGCCAGAGCCTGTCCTCCGGGATCTCCATGACCTTCGTCAGAAATTCCCATGCCCACGGAATAGCCTCGTTCTTGAAATAGTCGCCGAAGCTGAAGTTCCCGAGCATCTCAAAAAATGTTCCGTGTCGCGCGGTGTGTCCTACGCGCTCAAGGTCGGGCGTCCTTATGCACTTCTGGCAGGTGGTCACGCGGTGGCGCGGCGGCTCCTCCTCACCCGTGAAGTATTTCTTCATAGGTGCCATTCCCGAGTTTATAAGCAGCAACGATTTGTCGTTGTGCGGGATCAGGGGAAAGGACGGAAGGCGAAGGTGTCCCTTAGATTCAAAAAATGAAAGATATTTCTCCCTTATGTCGTTTAATGAAGTCCATTCCATAAGCTATATCCTTACCTTTCGGTTATATTTTCGTATTTATTCATTATATCATTTAATTACATTACTGTCAATACCCCGCGGTGCAAAAGAGAGCTTGACAAATCGCCGCTTATGTGATATTATTAGTATTAAGAAGTTTTATAACTCCGCTTTGTGGAAAATAAACAAATATCGGAAAGGTGTTTTATTTTATGAAAAAAGCTCTGCTCGCATTACTTATCATGCTCGCGGTACTTATCCCTGCCCTCGTTGCCTGCACGGGAAACAATCCCGGCGGCAATGACGGAACCACAACAGGTGTGCAGGTCCCCGAGGAAAAGACCTTTGACCTCACCGGCTACAAGGTCATAAGGGGATTCAAGCCCACCCCCACGTCCGAACTTATCAAGGGGATCGGCGAGCTTAGAAATTCGATCCAGGAGAACCTCGGCCTTGACCTCAGATACGAGGACGACTACCTTGAGGACGGAGATTCCGAGGACAATCATCCGAAGGAGATCGTAATAGGTAACACTTCGCGTACCGCAACTGCCGAAGCACGAAAGGAGCTGACCGACGGTTCACGCTTCATAATCAAGACTGTCGGCGACAGAATCGTCATACTCGGAACGAGCGACGACGAAACGCTCAAGGGCGTTAAATATTTCAATGAACACTTCATAAAGAACGGCTCGGACGGCAAATTCAAATACACCGACAGCCTATTCTATATGAGCGATGCCACCCCGATAATCAACCTTCTCAAGGACGGTAAGACCGAGTTCAAGATCATCTACATGGACGGTCTTGACAACAAGATAAACCTTTCACCCTCCGACAAGAACTATGCCTACGACCGTCGTGACCTTGAGGTAGAGTACTCTATGAGTATCGCCGACAAGCTCAACGGCTACGCAGGTCAGAAATCGACATTCAAGATCGAAAACGACTGGGTCCCCACGGGCACCGAGCCGGATCCCAATGCCTTCGAGATCATCGTGGGCAGAAGCAACCGCCCCGAGCTTGCCAAGGTCAAAGAAACCCTCGGGTACGACGAATACACCGTATGCATGGAGGGAAACAAGCTGATAGTCTTCGGTTGGACGGCTACGACCCTCAAGCTTGCTCACGAAAAGGCACTCGAAATCATAAGATCCATTGCAATCCCCGATGAAAACAGAAGCTACACGCTGTCCTTGGCGCAGGATTTCAAATTCGTCGGGAAATATAATGGCTGGCTTACCGATATCCCTGAATTCAGAAGCACAAAGGCTGACTACTGCTACGACGCAAACAACGGGTGCCTCGGAATAAAGTTCGAAAACACAAACGTCAATGAATACAACGCCTTCTGCGATAAGCTCACTGCCGCCGGTTACAAGGCTGTTATGGAAAATGAGGCCGAGAAGAACGTCTTCAAGACATTCACCAACGGAAAGAAGATGGTACACGCCTACTATGTAGACTACGACAAGGCAGTAAGGCTCATCACCAGCCAATCCGAGACCGTTCTCCCGAACACTCAGCCGCAGGAGATAAAGAACAAGATCTGCGATATGTCGCTCACTCAGCTCGGACTCAACTACAATGCCGACAACTTCGGTATGTGCTATATCGTCACCCTTGAGGACGGCAGCTTCATCATTTACGACGGCGGAGGATCAAAGGGCGATGATTACGTAAGGCTTTACAACATACTTGAAAAGCTCAACAAGCGCAGCGACGGGATCCACATCGCCGCATGGGTCATAACCCACCTGCACTGGGATCACCACTCTGTGTTCAGACAGTTCGTTACCGCCTACAAGAGTAAAATCAGCCTTGAGCTTGTCGTAACGAACGCCGTTAACGAAAACGAAATGTATAACGGTTGGAACATCGATAAGGCAGGCGACACAACGATCCCGGGACTTGTTGAAGCTACCGGCGCGAAGTGGCTCAAGCCTCATACCGGTCAGTACTTCTACATAAGAAACGTCAAATGCGAAGTGCTCTACACTCACGAGGATCTCTTCCCGACCCCCATGGTCTACTTCAACAACACCACGACGGTCACTCGCCTTTACCTGAACGGTCAGACACTGCTGCTGCTCGGCGATGTACAGGCCGTCGGATGCAACGTCATGGTACCCATGTACGGCAACTATCTGAAGTCCGATATAGTCCAGGTCGCTCACCACGGTGAGATCGGAGCCACGAGGGATCTCTACGTAAAGGCAGCTCCGACATTCCTCGTCTGGCCCACAAGCACCAATCGTTTCAATGAGCAGACAGCCGGCACAAACTCCGGTGACTTCTATCTCGTTGACTACTACCTCAAGACAAACAAAAACATTCTCGAGATAATCGTCGCCGATCAGAAAACGAAGACCATGCCTATTCCTTATACTAAGGGATCGTCGTCCCTTATGGAATAAAATCTGTCGCATAACAATAAAATCCGAGCCTCCGTATGGAGGCTCGGATTTTATTGTTCTTCAGGAGTATTATTTTCTTCTTTATCTGTATCTGTGTCTTTGTCTTTCTTTTTTCTGCCCTTAAGTATCGGTGAGAGCTTCTTATAAACCGCAAAGGTTATAATAGCTTGCAGAAAAAACCGTTACTGGAGTATATG